>NZ_BTCK01000019.1:0-113967 GCF_033239625.1 Paenibacillus sp. CCS19 | reverse complement strand
GGGGTGGGGCTGGATACATGCATCGTACGTCGAGAATATTGTACTTATCGGGCGCGATTCTGTGCCTCTTAACGATAGCAGCTGCTGAGTTGATCTGGATTCCGGACCCGCTGCGCTGGCCGGGGGGCAGGACATGGCTGGAGACGATTGATACGCTTCTCTACGAGCCGTCGCTTATTGCGCTCTGCTGGCTTGTCGGAGCAGGCGTTGGCATTGCTTTGTCGGAGCACCGTTCCATTGTTCGGACGGTTATCCGATTGCTTATTATAATAGTTGGCGCACTTACCTGTTTCTTCTCATGGACTGAACCCCGCAGCATTGTGGAATGGGCGCTGCTGCTTGCGATCGGCTGGCTTCTGGTCATGATTGACTTGGTTCTATCAGAGCGGGCATATCGGCGAAGGAATCGAATGAATCGCCTGCCGATTCGGAGTATGACGGTTATTATTGTACAGCTGCTGCTGATCGCCGTACTTGCAACACCGATTCGATACAATGTAACCTATCCTGGTTTAACGATGGATATGAACCATTATGCGAAGGTTGAGGGCGGAGCCGCTCGTAGCGAGCTGACTGGCGTACTCGTATTCGATCGACGAGCGGTAGCGCTTGATTGGGTGCTGTCGCATTGGTTGTCCACTTATGAGCTAAGTCCGATTCCGCCGAACCAGCCGCCATTGCGGGAAGCGTATGCCGAGGTTGTTGCAATGAAATCGGAGGCGGAAACGACCGCTGCTGCTGTTGCCTTTGGGAAGCTGGGTATTGGCAAAGGTGCGGTAGCTGAAGGTGTAATCATTACCGCGGTAGCCAAGGATGCACCTGCGGAAGGTACTTTGAAGGCTGGTGATCGAATTGTACGCGTGGCGGAGCAAGAGACTCGCGATATATTGGTATTGTCACAGGTAATGGCGGATATCAAGGCTGGCAGCAGCGTACAAGTGGATTATGTGCGAGGCGGAGAGACACAATCAGCGCTAGTGCGAACCGGAGAAGCGGCGGATTCAGATCATAGCGAGAAGAGGCGGGCTGTGTTCGGTATATCTGTACAAACGGCCTATCAGTATGACTTGCCTCGCATGGTTCAGTATGATCGACCATACGCACATATTGGTGGCCCATCACACGGCGCAATGCTTACGCTGACGATTATGGATCAACTGACGCCAGGCGGTGTGACACATGGCTGGCGGGTAGCAGGAACGGGAACCATAGAGCCGGATGGCACTGTCGGTCCTGTAGGTGGCGTTATGCAAAAGGCATTCGCAGTTCATCGAACGGATGCGGAAGTGTTCTTCGTACCTGCGAGTGAAGCGGATGAAGCAAGGCGCGGTGCACCTGCGATGCGGATTGTACCCGTTTCAACGATCGATGATATTCTTAACTGGCTGCGTACGAATAAGAAGGAATAGAAGCTTTCCCGAACGGCTGCGAGGCCTGTCGGGAAAGCTTTTTTAGTATCTACAGCAGCGGTATGAATTGGTTAATATTACAATGCCTTGGATTAGAGGAGTGGGAGATAGTAAGTAGCGGCAATAACAAGAACTAGTTTAAGGAAGGTGCCAGATTAGATGAACCATCGTCAAGCAGGGGGAACTATGAAACTGGGCAAGTA
Organism: Paenibacillus sp. CCS19; assembly: GCF_033239625.1. Classification (NCBI taxonomy): domain Bacteria; kingdom Bacillati; phylum Bacillota; class Bacilli; order Caryophanales; family Paenibacillaceae; genus Paenibacillus; species Paenibacillus sp. CCS19. The sequence continues at coordinate 112,355 of NZ_BTCK01000019.1, read as the reverse complement.
TGTTACAGTAATTTTCTTGTCGGCCATGCTGATCTTCAGCTTGCCGAGCACCATGCATGCCGTTGGTAAGGGGGCCAAAGGACCCGATGTGTATGTCATTCAAGGCATGCTGAAATCGCTCGGCAGCTATTCGGGGCCGATTAATGGCAAGTACAATGAAGCAACCGTTCGTGGGGTCAAATACTATCAGAAGAAACACGGCTTGCCTGTTACGGGCTCTGTAGATGCGAAGACGCTGCAGTCGATCAGCTACTCGTATTCTCAAGTGAAGTCCAAGGCGAAAGGATTTACGTCCCGCGCTAAAGGGACTAGCGGTGCCAAAGGCATTGGCAGCGGAGGTAGCAGAGGCGGCGTAGGCGCGAAAGGCATTGGCGGCGGAAGCGGCCAAGGAGGAGCGGGCGGCCAAGGCATTGGCGGCGGAAGTGGCCGAGGAGGAGCAGGAGGCAAGGGCTTTGTCGGCGGAGCCGGCCAAGGAGAAGAAGGAGGCAAGGGCTTTGGCGGCGGAGCCGGCCAAGGAGAAGAAGGCGGCAAGGGCTTTGGCGGCGGAGCCGGCCAAGGAGAAGAAGGTGGCAAGGGCTTTGGCGGCGGAGCCGGCCAGAAAGAAGAAGGCGGCAAGGGCTTTGGCGGCGGAGCCGGCCAAGGAGAAGAAGGAGGCAAGGGCTTTGGCGGCGGAGCCGGCCAGAAAGAAGAAGGCGGCAAGGGCTTTAGCGGCGAGGCCGGCCAGAAAGAAGAAGGAGGCAAGGGCTTTGGCGGCGAGGCCGGCCAGAAAGAGGAAGGCGGCAAAGGGTTCGGAGGTGGTCAAGGCCAAGGTACAGAGGAGCAAGGTCAGCAACCGGCTCCGGCTCCAGCTCCAGCACCACAGCCGGCACCAGCCCCTACACCAGCACCAGCACCAGCACCTGCACCTGCACCAGCGCCACAACCAGCACCGGAGCCGGCTCCAATCCAGCCGAAATCCGGTGGCTATCAAGGCGGACAACAGAAGCCAGAAGGCGGCAACTCGTATTAATAGCAGAGCAGTACAACAAACAACGTGGCCCCGAATTGGGAGCCACGTTGTTTGTTGTTGGAATGACTCTATGTGCGATAGTAAAGCTTGAAGGCAATGTCTTGATAATAGTTGCCGAAGCCGGAGCCATAGATCGTAAGCCCGCCGACATTGACGGCATCCTCTTCGACCGCGAGTCGGAACTTCCACTGAAGGCTGCGAATGGCTATATCATCAATCGTTACATCTGAGACTTTCAGACCATCGATGAACGTGCCCGCATGCGTAATTTTGATCCGAACGAGCAGGCCGTATTGATTGATATGGAGTCCCCACCACTCTGGCGTATAGCGTCCGCGCGTGCCGCCGAAATCGCCAGGGCTCGTCCACATCCCAATCTTAACATCATTCAAGTAGAACGAAATATCTGAGGGCCAATTGTCGTTTGTCAGCGGCGCCTCCGAAGCAAGCTCCATCGAAATGTCGAGCTCCTCGGGAATTTCGTTATCCATGAGATAGTTTGGAACCTTATACTCAATGAAACCTTGAGAGAACCATAGAATCTTGGCGTCTACGCGTTCCGCATTCAAGAAGTAGCGCGGTTCGTCAAAGCTGCCGCCAACAAGTCCTTGCTTCGTTGCAAGGCCGCAGGTCGGTTTAACATCGAAATCGGTGTAATGTCCAACCATGACGGAAGACGTATGCTGATTCATCCGGGCGCTGCCTTTAATCGGGAACGCGATATCGATTCGGTCTGTGCTAAGCGAGCACAGCTTCTGTCCGCCGCCTTTGCCGGGAATCATCTCGATATGAATAATGCCGGCTTTCTCGAGCTTCTTCACGTGCATCGTAATGATCGAATTGCTGAGGCTGACCGCAGCGGCCAGATCCTTCATGATCATAGGCTGCTGTGTGAGCAGTTCGATAATTTTGATGCGCACGGGACTCGATAAGGCTTCGAATACGGGCAGATTATCTTCGGATATGATGATCTCCATCTTGGGATAATACCTCATTTACATTAATGTTAATGACTTTATTAAAATGATACATGGAAAAAGCGTGTTTGACAAGGAAACAGTTCAGGAAAGGAATCTTTTTACAGTTATTGTTATGCCCTTCGTTTGACATTTCTAAACCATTCCTTTACGATATGAAATGACAATAAAATTGTGAATCATTTAATATTTTTATTAACACTAAGTCGGGTTTATAAGAAATCGATCAACTTAACACGAACATTTTCAGGCGAGCATGAATAACTTTCGGGGGGAAGGCATGAATGGTTGCGAATAATGGAAAATGGATCAAATTAACGGGTGCAATCGCGACAGTGGCGCTCGGAGCGGGATTGGCGATTTATTATGGTGGGGGAGATAACGGGAAGGAAGAGGCCGGTCCTGCCTCTCAGACGGATCAGACTGCTGAGCAGCAGACAGCGCCAGAGACGGCTAGCGAACCGTTCCAGCTTACAATTGATGAGAGTAAACCAGGTATCTCGATCAGCCCGACATTATATGGAGCATTCTTCGAAGATATTAACCATGCGGGTGACGGTGGATTGTATGCCGAAATGCTGATGAACCGATCATTCGAGAATGCTGCCCTCTCTACGGAGAACTGGAGTTTGTACAAGAGCGGCGATGGCGAGGGTTTTATTGAGATAACGAAAGACAATCTAATGAACAAAGCACAGCAGCAGGCGCTTGCCGTTACAGTCGAGAGCAACGCGAATAACGGCTGGGTCGGCGCAGAGAATGGCGGCTTCTGGGGCTTGTCTGTTACGAAAGGCAAGACCTACAAAGTATCGTTTTATGCCAAGGCAAGCAGTGATTTCAACGGCAAGCTGCGCGTAAGCCTAGAGGATGCTGGACGTACGGTTACATATGCAGAGCAGATGACAGAAGCTTTGACGAATGACTGGAAGCTTTATACGCTGGCGTTGACGTCTGACACGGATGATACGGGCGCCAAATTCGTTATCTCGGCGAACGAGACGGGAACTTTCGCGCTGGATGTCGTCTCGATGTTCCCAGAGACATGGAACAATCGGGAGAACGGTCTTCGCGTGGATCTTGCGCAGATGGTGGCGGATATGAAGCCGTCTTTCCTTCGTTTCCCGGGCGGCTGTTTCATTGAAGGTGCGACGCAGGAAGACGCCTATTATTGGAAGGAAACGGTTGGGCCTATCGCTGAACGTCCAGGACATAACAACCTATGGGGCTATAGGACGACGGACGGGCTTGGCTTTCACGAGTTTCTGCAATGGTCCGAGGATATGGGCGCAGAACCTCTCTACGTAACGAACGTCGGCATTTCCCACGACGGAGACCCGTTCACGAACGTTTCAACTACGCCGATCGAAGAGCTGGGGACTTGGATTCAGGATGCGCTTGATGCAATCGAATATGCGAACGGTTCTGTAACGAGCAAATGGGGCGCAGTACGTGCGGCGAACGGCCACCCGGAGCCATTCAACTTGAAATATATCGAGGTTGGCAACGAGAACAACTTCCAAATGAGCGAGTATGTACAGCGCTATCCGCTGTTTTACAGAGCGATCAAGGAGAAATACCCGAACATCACCGTTATCTCGAATGCAGATAATGCCGGCGAGAAGATCGAAATGGTCGATGAGCACTATTACTTTGCACCGCAATGGTTCATGAACAACGCGGACAAGTATGACAGTTACGATCGCAGCGGTCCCGACATCTATGTAGGGGAATATGCGGTTACGATCGATGCAGGCAACGGCAACATGGCTGCGGCGCTAGGCGAAGCGGCATTCATGACCGGGATGGAACGCAATTCGGATATTGTCAAAATGGCTTCGTACGCGCCGCTGTTCGTCAACGTGAACGATCGTAGATGGAATCCGGATGCTATCGTGTTCGACCATGCATCGAGTTACGGCACACCTTCTTACTATGTACAAATGCTGTTCGGTCAGAACAAGGGCGATACACTCGTACCGGGTACACTGACGGGCGGTCCGAAGACTGAACTAGCGTCAATCAATGGCGGCGTAGGGGTCGGATCGTGGGCTACTCAAGTAGAATATGATGATATTAAAGTAACATCAACGGACGGCAGCAAGGTGCTGCTGGAGGATTCGTTCGATAAGGATTCGGGTACTTGGCAGACGATGAACGGCGAATGGGCGGTTCAGGATGGCAGCTACGTACAATCATCGGATCAGACGGATGTACGTGCGACGACAGGGGATGTCGATTGGTCTAATTACACCATGACGATGCGTGCACGCAAGACCGGTGGTGCAGAAGGCATGCTTATCATGTTCGCTGTGAAAGACAGCGACAACTATTATTGGTGGAATCTCGGCGGATGGGGCAATACGAAATCCGCAATCGAGAAAGCGCAGAGCGGCTCCAAATCCGTTGTGGGCGAAGAATGGCCGCTGCGGATTAATGATGGTCAATGGTACAACATACGAGTTGAAGTGGCAGGACGTGCGATTCGTTGTTACTTGGACGATCAGCTAATTCATGAAGTGACCGAAGAACCAGATGCAGGTCCAATCTTCCATGTGACAGGAATCGACCAAGAAACCGGCGATACGATTATCAAGCTTGTCAACACATCGGACAAGCAGCAAGCGTTGAATATTAACGTTGCGGGCACGCAAAAACCGATTGCGGAATCTGCTGACGTGATCACTCTCCAAGCAGACTCGCTTGATGCGGAGAATTCGCTGATGGAACCTACGCTTATTGCGCCAGTATCTTCTGTTATTGATAATGCCGGAGAATCTTTTGATTATGCGCTGGAGCCTTATTCTATCACTGTTATTAGGCTTCATCCGAAGAAATAATAGAATCGTTTCATTAGGGACAAGCGCCTTATTCCGCATTTTTGGGATACGGCGCTTGTTTATTATCTACAGGATATGATTCCTTAGTCGTACAATAACGCATGAATATTGTCGGGGAATAGTAAGGCTGAGCGCAACACAATTGTGGTAATTGCGGTCCCGATATTCGGTTAGAAATGCTAGAAAATCTATTATGATAGAAACAGTTAAAGCGAAGGAAAGAACTAGGAATTGTTTATAATGACTCACCAATAAATAAGCTGCTGATTAGGCAGGCTGAGAGAGAAGAGGGATGGAAGAATGACGAACAGCCGATATGACGGCTGGAGGGCGCTGCATCTTTTTTGCCGCGGCACCAAGCTTCAGGAACATTTACTGCTAGACAAATTATTGCTGCTCGTCATGCGCTTGCACGAGAAGGGCGAGGTGCTAAGCTGGTTTTATTCGCGATATTCTGGCGGCGGCGCCCATCTGCGACTCCGGCTGTTCCGTCCGACAGAGCTGGCCATGAAGAGGCTCAGAGCCGCAGGGGAGCGGCTGCTGCTTAGCCTGCCTGATCGTCAGTTTGATGATGAACTAGAGGATCTGGACGTTCTTGACGCAAACCCATTCATGCTGCGTGAAGCGACCGTCGCACTGGAATTCGACAACACACGTACGGTTGAGTTCGAATATGAACCGGAATTCGCGCGTTACGGCGGAGTTGCGGCAATGCCGATCAGTGAAAGGCTGTTCCAACGGTCCAGCGAGACATCGGCCGTCTTAATCAGCCAGACGCTGGGAAGCCGTTCGCTTCGAATGGTATCAGCCGTCAGCCTCATGATCATTACGGCATCACGCTTCGGCGTATTGAAAGACGAACTGCCGTCCTTCTTCGCTGCCTATGCTGATTACTGGAGCGTTTTCCTGAATGCGAAGGATGCGAAGATTGAGTATGATACGCAAGCAGCGGAAGAAGCTCGCGCGTTGTCTGCACGACTAACGTCGCAGTCCTTAGTCGGCAAGGAGCTTCCGCAGGACGATGTGTTGGCTGCTTGGTCACTCATGGTAGCGGATGCACACGCGAACCTGGAGGAGCTTGCGAATGCGGGATTGCTGCTCGTCCCATATTCGGGTCAGCCGGTTGTGAAGCAGGAGGACCTGCTTGAGGCGATGCGCTCTATCGCTTGGTCCCATATACATATGATGAACAATCGACTAGGCATGACGCCTTCTTATGAATACTATTTGGCAAGAGTCGCACAGCGGTTGTGCGAGTTGTCGAATATGATGGTGGATAAGACATCCTAGCAAACGAGCCATGCTCATTAATAAAATCGTTACAGAAAGCCCCCTTCGGTTTAGGCCGAAGGGGGCTTTCTGTAGTTCTGCTGCAGCATGTGCAGATGCGACCTATAGAGGGTTTTGCAAAATAATCGCGAAATAAGTATTTAACATCATTGAGCGTACCCTATGAAAGTTGATTATAGAGGAGGTTAGTCCTTACTAATGTCGACGGTGTTACAATCAGCTGTGGCGCTGATGCACGGGAGTGTGGCAAGGGTATTTCACGACGAGGAGCTGAGAGCGCTTGTCGATCAGTTTATCGAATATAAGCAGACAGAAGGCGGGATATTCAAGAAAATTGCGTCGCTTCACTGTACCATGTTCGGCGGAGATGACGAGCTTGCGGCCGCCGCGGCTGCTGCAGTAGAGCTTATGATTTTGTCGCTCGATATTTACGATGATCTGCAGGATCAGGACAACGACCAGGTGCCATGGTCGGCCATGTCGCCGGCGCTAGCTTTGAATGCGGCAATTGGGCTGCAGGCCCTATCCATTGATCTGTTAATGGAGCTTCCGATCGCAGCAGACCGCAAAATAGCGGCAGTGAACATTTTGAACAAAGGGATTCTAGGGGCAGTCAATGGTCAGCATGCGGATCTCATGAATGATGCAACGACAGAAGATGAATGTCTACTTATGATTGAGAACAAATCAGGCGCGCTCGTCGCAGCCGCTTGCCTGGTGGGCACAGCGCTGGTAACGGATGAACATCACGAATTAATAGGACAATATGGCCGAGCTATGGGCGTTTCAGCACAAATATACAATGACGTAGAAGGGATTCAGCGTTGGAGTACACGCAATGATCTGATTGCACGTAAGCAGACGCTGCCGGTTCAATTCGTGCTGGAGCAGCAGACAGAAGAGGCGGCGGCGGTTCGCAGCTACTATGATGGCAATCTATCAAGAGATGAATTGCTCATGAATAAGAATGCGATTATGGACTATATTCAGAGCTGCGGTTGCATCGAATATGCTCTTATTATCGGCAGGCTGAAGCAATATGAGGCGATGAATGCAATCGATGAGCTGCCAGTAGAGGAGCAATGGAGAGAACAATTGCGTGCTTTCTTATAGAAGTAGTTCAAAAAATACGCTTTTGATCACGACTGTGGATCGTTGAAAACAGGCAGCAAGTGCCGTAAGACGCATGGCTGCATCCAAATGTTTGACAGCACGCAATGCGGATGTGGTTTCTTGCAGTATGGATTACGATGCATGGTTGTCCATATCATGTTATATTTAAGGCAAACTATTATTCATTTTACAATTCAATAGAAAAGGTGGGCTATCCATGTTAAAGAATGCAATCGCTCAACTGAAGCAAAACCAAGAAATGATGAGTCAATTCCTCCAAGGCCGCGTTGCACTTGCTGGTGTAAGCGCAGCAGAACAGCAAGCGATGATGGACATCATGAAGGGCCAACAAACGGCTAAAGAGCAAGTTCGCAACAGTGTGTGGTGGACGGGAGCCTAATCGAATAGCAATAACGAGCCGGCAGCGTGACTTCCACGTGCCGGCTAAGCTTGTTTAAGGAGTAATATTTCTATGACGAACAGAAATAACAGATCATGGATTGTTTTGTTCATTATGCTTATATTAGCCGGCTGGTTTACGATCTTGCAGTTTACCGTTCCATACATAGGAATTAATTCAAAGCTATCGAATGGTAAATGGCTTGTTACTTATATAGATACAGAATCATGGGGAGCAAAGGCGGGCATTCAGGTAGATGATATTATATCTCAGGTCGACAATCTGCCTCCTAATGATGAGAGTTTAACGAAGTTCTATGGTATCGCAAGTGCAAGAAGCGTCGAGGTTATCCGCAATGGTCATCGAATACAATTTGATTTTACTGATTTCCGCAAACAGCCTGTGTCGTTCAATCAGACCGTCATTCCGATGGCGTCTTTTATTTTGTTGTTCACATTTTCTTCGTTTATCGTCTATAAGAAGCCTGCCGATCGTTCGGCTTTTTTATTAATATTATTTCTAATGTCAGTCGCGATCGGTTATCTAGCGGCTGGCGGCAGTGCGAGGTTGGATTTATTCTCAGGATTCATTATGAGGCTGATGTTAACCTTTGCTCCCGTATTTTTTCTTCATTTCTTACATGATTATTTTAGTAAGCTGGGCATTCAAGTCATCCATCAGGGGGCTATTTTCGCCAGCTATGTACTGGTCTCCGTCTGGAATCTATTTATATTCATCCAGGTATATGGTGTATTCTCGTTCCTGCAGGCGCCAGGCAGTGCTTCGAGAGTGGCGCTGGCCATCTTCATAGCGGGGATGATAATCGCATTACTTGTCCAAGTTCGAATGTATATTCGTTACCGTAATACAACGCAACAAGCGCTGCTGAAGTACATGATGCTTGGCAACATTGGATCCTTTCTACCATTGATACTTTTTGTAGGACTGCCATTTCTATTGAATAGCGACAATGTTATTAATGCAGGTGTTGCGAGTTCCTTCTTGCTGCTGCTGCCATTGACCTACTTGTACTTGGTTGCCTCCAATCAATTGCTCGATATCGAGTTTATCGTAAGCCGACTGCGGTATTTCTGTTTGATCGCTCTGCTGCCGACACTTCTTATTTCAATTGGAATAGGTCTTGCCTTCGCCGATCGAGGCGTCCATACGTTGCAATGGCTGCAGGTGATCTTGGTCGTTTATGTATCCACTGTGTTGACGCTTTATTTTAAAGAAGTGCTCGATCGCAAGTTCCGCAACAAGGTTATTAAAGGTGCGCATCAGTTCGAGAAAAGTTTGGAGAGCTTCTCTCATCGCGTATCCAGTGTGATGAAGGTATGCGACCTGGAGCAGTGTCTAATGGATGAACTGTTCAGCTTGCTGCCGATTCAATCGGTTGGTTTTATCGATCGTGATCTGGATGGCAATGCTATCGCATTGAAGCGCTGTCGAGGCGAGATCCCATTCGAGATGCTGCTGCCGGATCTGCAAAGCGGGTTATTGCAGTTAAGCCCGGGTGATAGTATGAAGACGAAGTACGGCAGCTGCTATTTGATCGGACAGGGCCGCGGCACGCAGCATTTTGTATGGATCAGCGATAAAGAGAATCATATGGAGTATAACCATGACGAGAAGGTATGGCTCCGTACGATTATTACGTATGCCGGCTTCGTGCATCAGAATCTGCAGCTGATCGAAGGCTTGGTACAAGATCTTGATTCGAAGAAAGGCGAGAAGACACCGCCATGGGTACTCCGGCTGCTGTTCCGTCTGTCTGAGAATGAGCGTCGCAAGCTGGCAAGCGACCTGCATGATTCCGCTCTGCAGGATCAACTGCTCTGGTATCGGAAGCTAGAGGCGATTACGAATGATGAAACGATGCTGCCCGCAGCTACAAGGGTAAGTCTAGAAGACATCCGCGAAGGTCTGCTTGATGTCATTCACCAGATCCGTGAAACTTGCAACGAGCTTAGGCCGCCTTTCCTGAAGGAGATGGGAGCCATTGAAGCGATCGAGAATTTATGTACGCATGCGCAACTGAATGCGAACTATACGATTACATTCAAGCACCAAGATATCCGTATGGAAATGGACGATGAATACGTTCTGACGTTATACCGGATTACGCAAGAGCTGCTGCGTAACGGAATGAAGCATTCCAAAGCAACGCATGTTGAGTTATTCTTACATTACGAGCATCAGTTTATTCGTTATCGTTACAGGGATAATGGGATTGGCATGGAGTTGGACAGGCTGCAATCGTCCTTCCAGCATATGGGGTTATCGGGCATACGCGAGCGGGTATCGGGTCTTGAAGGGGAGACCTATTACCGCACTGCGCCAGGCGAAGGGTTGGAGGTCGAGATCATCCTTCCGCTCCCAGATGAAGAAAGCTGCGATTATCAGACTGGTAAGGAGGAATCAGCATGATTCGCGTACTGTTGGTTGACGATCATCCTTCCGTTGGCGAAGGTACGAAACATATGATTGAGCAGGACCCTGACATACAAGTTACCATCGTATTCTCAGGTATAGAAGCATTGGAACGCATTGAGAAGAACACATTCGATGTCATGCTGTTCGACTTGAATATGCCGGTTATTAGCGGACTTGAGCTGACCAAGCGGGTGATTACATCGGATCCCGATGCAGTTGTGCTTATCTACACCGGTTATGATCTGGCTACTCATTACAATATGCTGCTTGATGCAGGGGTCTCTGGCTTTATTAGCAAAGCATCGACGCGCGAGCAGCTTATTACGGCAATCCGGTGTGCCCTGCGCGGTGAGGCGGTTGTACCTGTCCAGCTGCTCAAGCAGTTGAGACGCAGTGAGGTGCGGTTCCAGCAATCGGATGGGAAAGTCGTCGAAGAGGTATCGATTAACGAAAAGGAACAGCTTATTTTGCGCGAAGTGGCAACAGGCAGCAGCAATAAGGAAATTGCGGGTAAGCTGTTTATGAGCCAACGTACCGTTGAATACAATCTGACGCGAATATTCGAGAAGCTGAATGTTCGATCTCGTTCGGAAGCCATTGTCGAAGCCGGTCGGTTAGGATTAATTAATGAACGCGATGTCACCTATAATGTTTAAATGAATGAAGCGCCTATTGTTCCGAAACGCTACTCGGATGATAGGCGCTTCTATATTTTAGGCAGGCAAACAATGGGATAATTATGCGGACGGACTGCGGTCAAACGCAATGTTTATGCGCGGAAATGCATGGCTGATTTCGGTGAATATTCATCCAAGGTGGTTTAACATGTACATAAGGAAGGTGGTGCTCTCATCAGGTTACCTTGAGGAGTGGAGGGATTTAGTGAATACACAACAATACATCATAGATGCCAAAGGCATCGTGAAAACATATGGATTGATTCCGGTTATTCGCGGCGTAACGCTGCAGGTCAATCGCGGCGAGATATTCGGACTGGTTGGGCCAAGCGGTTCCGGCAAATCGACATTACTCGAGCTGCTTATGGGCATTAGACAAGCTGATGAGGGCGACATTCAAATGCTCGGGATGGACATGAAGAAAGACGCAAGGAAGCTGCATCATCGGATCGGATTCCAGCTGCAAGCGACTGTACTCTTCGAACGGATCAAAGTAATGGAAGCTCTCCAGCTGTTTCGTTCTTATTACAAGAAGAGAAGAGATCTGAACGAAATTATTACGATGTTGAAGCTCAAGCCGTTTCTCAACCAATACGTGCGTCATTTATCGGAAAGCATTCAACAGCGTGTCGCTCTTGCGATCGCGCTCGTCAATGACCCGGACATCGTATTTCTGGACGAGCCCAGTGCAGGGATGGATGATCCGAGAGCAATCGATGATATGTGGTCGATTATTGCTAAGCTGCAGGATGAGGGCAAGACATTCGTGATGACGACGCAATCATTGGACGAAGCATTGGAGCACTGCGATCGGCTCGCCTTCTTAATGAATGGAACGCTGTCGATGTGCATTACTTCGCAGGAGCTGATGCACAAGCTGCCCGCCGGTACTCGTACGTTGAACGAAATGTATGCACATCTTGCTGTTCATAGGAGGAAAGGAGAGTCGGCCTAATGCACTCCATGTATATGCACACAAAGATGGAGCTTAGGCTGCTGTCTCGTGATATTATCGGATTGTTCTTCGTCTTTATCATGCCAGCATTATGCTTCTATTTCTTCGGTAAGCTGTTCGAGACGCAGCATGCGGAAGATATACAATACTTCAATCAGTACATCCCGGGCATGATCGGTATCGTCTTATTCACAGCAGGTTTCTTCATCGTTGGCCTGCAGGCGGTCATTGATCGTGAGAAAGGCGTATATAAACGCTTATTGGGAACGCCGGTCAGCTCGGTACTTATTATCCAGGCAGTGGTGATTAAAGGGCTGTTGGCGGTTGTTATAGGGGCTCTGGAGATATTACTGATTGGGCGTTTAGGACTCGGTGCTCCAATTAACCTGAATATCATGCAGTTTCTGTTATCGATGCTGCTGGCAGCCTCAGCATTCATTGCTGTTGGTTTTATTGTCGCAAGATATTTCCAACGGTTTCATAGTGCGCTGGCAATCGGCTTTGTCGTGTTATATCCGATGCTGTTCCTGTCAGGCGCGACAATCCCGCTTGAATCGCTTCCAAGCAGTTTGAAGGCCGCCTCTGTCTTTATTCCGCTCCGTTACGCGGTGCATTTGCTTCAGAATGGCTGGTCAGGCAAGCTGTTTACTTACTCAAGCGTATGGGATGCCGTCGTATTAGGCTCTATCCTTGTACTGGGCATTATTCTTGGACGCAACTTCTACAGGTGGGACAAAGCATAGCGATGTCGGGTTGACAAGAAGCAAGGCTCATCGCTACGCTATAGATAGATGCAGCAATGAACACAACCATTATCGTAATCACAAGTCGCCGTACATTAGACACTTGCCGCTTATTGCGCCGAGATGTCTTGACGGCGGCTTTTTATTTAATCCGTTATTCTAAAATTCCGAACATTGACCACGGTGAACTCTAGATAAGGAATGTGACAGAAGTAATCCGTGCGAATAGGTGGCGACAACGATAATGGGGAAGAAGAGCGTACCTTACAATGATGAGATGTTATTTCAGAATTTGACGGAATCCCGAATGACGCTGGATGATGTGTACGCTCGCATGACTCGGTTCGTTTCCTCGGATGTGAGAGCGTCGTATCAATTCGTCATCGGGACAGACAGCCAAGTGTTCGGGACATATACGAAGTTTGTAACAGGAGTCATCATTCGAAGAGTCGGAAGAGGCGTCTGGGCGTGCTACCGGCAGTCTGTGGTGAAGCGGCCGTTGTTGTCGTTAAAAGAAAAGCTGTCGTTCGAAACGACGTTGTCACAGGAAACGGGATATTTGTTCGGAGGGACGGTGTTTCCTGCTATTGAAGGGCTGCTGCTGCCCTATGTGTATCAAGGAGCTGCAATTGAAGCGTTCATCGATATTGACGCAGGTACAGAGCCACTAAGAAATCCGACATGCGTGTATGTAGAGGAAATGGTGAACCGGGTGAAGGCGATGGGCATCTATACGCCGCGTACAAAGCCAGATTCGTTCGGAGCATCGGCGTATGCGAACCGCTATACGAAGCGTCCTGTTCGACTTGTAATGTAAGGGATGTAAGGGATGAATGAGGCGAAGCCCCTCTAGGGGGCTTCTACTTAGGATTACTGAATAAGGAGGCAAGGTGGCGGAACGGGTTGTTGTCGTCGTCATCCTCTTCCGTGCTGGAGTAGACAAGCTTCGTCTCGTACAGCGGATCATCGGATGCGTTATTGTGCTCTAATGTAATTTGGTTGAACATACGGACGAACAACCGAGCCGTATTGGCTGCGTCATCAAGCGCACGGTGCTGTGCGCCGTCGAAAGCAAGGCCAGCCGTTTCAAGCGCTTTGGCAAGGCCGATTCTGCGACTAGCATCATTGCCCTGCAGCTTCGTATAGAACAACTGCAGATCATTCATGTTGCTCAGCCATTTGAGATCCAGCTTCAAGTCGCGGCATTGACGGACAAAGTGCTGTTTGTCATCGGGGCCCCACGAGCATAAGTAGTACGTATCGTTGCCGATCCATTGCAGGAATAATTCGATTGCGTCACGGAAGTTAGGTGCGCTATCTACTTGCTCTTGCGTTATTCCGGTAAATTCGGTTGTATGAGCGGTGATCACTTTGTTGCGTTCCGGTTTAACATAGGTTTGGAACCGATCGATTTCTATCGGACCTTGTTCGCCGTCCGTTAGCTTAACAGCGCCGATCTCGATAATATCGGCCGTATACTGCTGCTTGCGGAGTACGGTAAATTCTAGATCGTATACGATATAAGTACGCATACCGTCACACTCCTTTCTGTCATCAAACGCTGCCACACTTTCGATTGGCCTCGATTGAAGTATTCTCATTGTAACATGGCGGATTAACCGAAGGGAGATGGTAAATCACGTGAATAACTGGGACGATAGATACAATTCAACGGGGGTGGAGGACGCTTCTTGCCGCAGCTGGTATGGAAGAGATAACTGGCGCTGAAATAGATGGACAAAGCACTCGGTTGGAATTATATTGCTTTTGAGTATGAATCATGCACTTGCATATAGGAGGAACTAACGATGAGTATGGTAGGCAATTTGAAACGGATTTCCCCAGTCTTATTGAATGACTTGCTGCAAGGTGAGGTTGAAGTGGAAGACGTGTTATATAACGATGCGGATGAGGATAACTCGTTATATTTGGACAAGTCCTGGCATGCGATTCATTATCTGCTGAACGGCGCGGCATGGGAAGGTGAAGAGCCGCTTGTCCATACGGTGCTTGGTGGAACCGCAATCGGTGAGGCGGACGAGGAAGAGATGGAGAGCGGGGAATATAACCCGATTCGTTATTTGACACCTGAATGGGTGAAGCAGATTAGCGATGCGCTGCAGGCGATCACGGAGGCGGAGCTGCACAGCCGTTACAATCCTGAACATATGAAGGAGATGGATATTTATCCTTCGATCGACTGGCAGGATGAAGGCGAGCTCGAATATGTGATGGATTATTATCGAGAGCTGCTCGCTTATTATCAGGAAGCTGCAGCGAATCAAGAAGCGATGTTGTTGTATATTACGTAACAATTTGCGTATCGATGAGCGGAATATGTTTTGTCAACAGAGCGAATAACAGCCGTATTCCGTCTGCAGACGGAGTTAAAACCAATCCCGAGTCGATTGTTCCGGGTGCTTCGAGGATGATAGTCTGTTTATAACAGCTTATATGACTGATCGAGAAGATGACGGATATAAAGGAGCGGGACAGATGTCTGCAACGGAGCAATGGGGAGAGCACAAGCAAGCACCGAATAAGCCGGCGAAGAGCGGCCGATCGTTTTTATTTTGGCGCAAGGAACGGGTCGATCACTATGCGATGCCTGAAGCAGAAGGCATTCGAAGCGTCTTCGTATCGGTCGAATCAGCGAATATTAACGTCTATCGCGCAGTCAGCGGCAGCAGCATCGGCATTCGCTTGACGGGATGGGCCAGACAGCATTCAGCAGATGAGTTCGGCATCGAGACGAGACGAGAAGGCGATCGACTTCATATTGGCATTCGAGAACCGCATAGGCTGGATCACTTAATGAATTGGGGACAGTTTGAATTGGGGATGGAGATCGAACTGCCAGCTAAGGATTGGGAGCTCCTTCGTCTGACAACGGGCAGCGGCAACTTGAGCGTATCGCGGCTTGCCGCACAGTCAGCTGTGATCGAATCCGGCAGCGGCAATGTGCTGGCAATGGATATGAAAGTGGAGCAGACGCTCCGTCTGCATACGGGATCCGGCGACGCGAGAGCTGAGCGGGTTGAAGCTGGTGAATCGACGATCCATACGAACAGCGGTAATCTTACGGTTGCAGACATGAAGAATGAACAGCGATTGGATCTTAATACAAGCTCGGGCAATATCACTTCCTCGCGGTTCGAAGCAGGTTTCTCAAGTGTCTATTCCGGCAGCGGCAATATTGTGCTGAAGGACGGCGGCGCTTCTGTTAAGGCGGAATCTGGTTCCGGAAACATTCGAATGGAGCGACTGTTGATAACGGGAGACAGCGAATTGTGGACGGGCAGCGGCAATATTGATGTTCATTTAACATCCGGCAATACGGATCTAGCGGTTACATGCGGAACTGGATCTGGCAACGGGCATATTAGCACTCATGACTTTTCAGTGACTGAGCGAACGGATGACTCCTCGCGTATCGCAGGACAATTCGGTGACGGTACCATTAAGATGCAAATCCGTACGGGCTCCGGCAATTTTGCGCTTCATAGAAGTTAATTATCGCTCGTAAAATCAACCCTCTGGGGCTTCTGCCGACAGAGGGTTTCTCACGTTCTGAATTCAATCATAGGGAGCAAGCGCGAGAAATCGCTTTCCGTCTGCACGGTTGTCCACTACAATGATGTTACAGATTGTCATCTTCATCATAATACGGTCTGTCATTGCTACGACCAACCTGCTGCCGGAGGCCACAGATGCCCAAATACAATTTATTCTCCAAAATCGTAGTGCTTATCGTTGTCATGCTGCTTCCGATTATCGGCCTTTATTTCTATTCAAACAAGACGAGCACCGATGTTTTGCGCACAGAGCTTAGCAATTCGACTGAGAATCAGCTGGTATTCTTCCAGAATCAGGTCGATACCAATGTCGAGAATTTATCGCTATGGCCGAACCTGCTTATTCAAGATCCGGATATCGCCAGCTTCCAGGAAATTTTCCTGACCAGCGATTATTTCAATCTGGATACGATTTCGCTTGTAAAGCGGATACAGACGAAGCTCGGGATACAAGAAAGCTCATCCAACTGGAAGAGCAGGCTTTACATTTATTCGCCTACGCTGCATCGGGTCGTTTCGGTGAACGACGCGAAAAGTTACGATGAAGCAGATCTGAAGAAGCGCATTAAGTGGGGCTGGCAGGTGAAGAAGCTCGCGGAAGGCTCCTTCCAATTCAGCTGGTTCACCGCATCCTCTTATTCCAAATATACCGATCCTGCTAGCGCGAATACGATCATAGAAGTTCGTTTCGACAGCAGCAGCATTCAAGATATGCTGGATAAGTTCAAAGGCTCAGGCAGCAGCGACCCGTTCTACTATAACAGTGAGCTCGGACTTATTTATAATCGTTCCTCCGATCAACAGCTGGCGCAGCAGCTTGTCAATCAACTGCAGTTTCAGGAAGGCGAGTCCACCTCCAAGCTTGGCAGTCATACGGTTGAACTGAATGGTCAGGACTATCTCGTCAATATGGCGCTGTCGGAGACGACAGGCTGGTATTTGATCGATTATACGCCGCTTGCGGATATTTTGAAGCCGATCAATCAATCGAACCGATTGTTCTACTTCTCGGTCGGCTGCCTGCTGCTCATGAGCTGTCTTGCCGCTTACTTGCTGTACGGTCAAGTACAGGTGCCGGTGAAGAAGTTGATCGTCAGCTTCCATAAGCTTCGCAGCGGCGATTATTCGGTACGGCTCGATGCGAAAGGCAAAGGGGCAAGCGAGTTCAAGTTTTTGTTCACGCGCTTCAATCTCATGGTTGCGCAAATTCAGGAGTTGTTCGAGAAAGTATACGTCGAGCAGATCCGTGTGCGTGAAGCAAAGCTGAAGCAGCTGCAATCGCAGATTAACCCGCACTTCTTCTACAACTGTTTCTCATTCATCTCGAGCATGGCGAAGCTTCAGGACTATCGAGCCGTGGTGGCGATGAGTCAAAATCTTGCCGCTTATTACCGATATACGACGCGACAGGAGCGCGATGTGGTCCCGTTTGCGGAAGAGCTCGATTTTGTCCACCATTATCTCGATATTCAGAAGCTTCGCATGAAACGGCTCGAAGTAACGATTCAAATTCCGGATGAGATGTTAGATGCAGGCATGCCGCCGCTTGTTCTGCAGCCGCTGGTGGAGAACGCCGTAATTCATGGGATCGAGTCGAGTGCAGAATCGGGCAGCATCATCATTACGGGCGAATCGAGCGGCGGCAGCTATAAGCTGACCGTCGAAGACGATGGCACCGGAATGGATGCAGAGAGTATTCTTGTTCTGCAATACAAGCTGTCGAAACCGATGGAAGAAGAGATGGGCTGCGGATTATGGAATGTGCATCAACGCATGCAGCTGCAATTCGGCGAATCGGCAGGCCTGACGCTTGGAACGTCGGCAATGGGCGGCTTCAAAGTTGTGCTGCATTGGACTGATGCGGCAAGAGCCGCGGTAATCGAGGAAGAATCGAATCAGCTAGATAAACCATCATTGGAGCAGGGGGCAGGACAATGATTGACATATTGCTTGTAGACGATGAGTCATACGTAACGGAAAGCTTGGCGCGAACGATTCCGTGGCACGATCTAGGCGTTACCAATGTGTATCAGGCAGAATCGGCCAAGGAAGCGCTGGAGCTGCTGGAGGAGCAGGAAATTGATATCGTCGTCAGCGATATTCGAATGCCGGGAATGGATGGGCTAGAGCTCATTGCTGTCATCGGAGAGCGTTGGCCGAACGTGCGCTGTATGCTGCTGACGGGTCATTCCGACTTTGATTATGCGAAACGCGCCTTGCAGTTGAAAGCTGCGGATTATATTCTGAAGCCGGTCAACGATGACGAATTCGTCGTCAGCATCTCCAATGCCGTTGAGAAGCTGCATGAGGAATGGAAGGAAGCGGACAAGTACAATCAACTCATGTATGACCGCAAGTCGGACTATACGGTGCTCCGCAACCATCTTCTGCATGATTTGCTGCTGGGACGTCAATTGAACGGCGCATTGGTGCAAAATAAGCTGCAGCAGTATGAAATTTCGCTCTCTGTCGATGAGCCTGCAGTGTTAATGTTGATTCAATTCAGCAGCCCTTTCGACGATTCCGACGCGCAGTCCGCGTCTCTGATGGAGTATGCAGTCGGGAATATTGCCGAGGAAATATTCGGCGGAAGCTTCCGTGTCTGGTGCGGTAAGACGCCGCACGACTGCCTTGTATTGCTCGCTCAGATGAAGGATAGCGGCAGGAAGCGATATAGCACCGTGGAGCAGCCGGGACCGGCAGTGCGCGAGCAGTTGTCAGAGGCGGCGGTTCGATTCCAAGAGCAGACGAGCAAGTTTCTGCGCTCGGAGACGTCATGTTTCATCACGGGGTGGTTCCCGTTTCCTGAAGGTGTGGCGGATGGCTATCGGAGTGCGTTAAGCGCATTTTTCCTCAATGAGCAAGGAACAGAGCCAAGCCAATCGATTCAATTCCTCGAGGAGATGGTCGATCGGTCTCTGCCCGCGAAGTCGCTGGAGCAGCTGCATAAACCTCCGACTTTGCTGCATTTGCTCGAATCGAAGCAGTGGAGCGCCGCTCGCGATAAAATTCATGAAGTATTCGACCTGCTGGGACGGACGACGCGTGCAAGAGAGCATCTATACGAGGTATTCCTCTATGTATCGAATGCTTTCATGTACAGCGCGCATAAGCGGGGGCAGTTCATGACCGACATCGATCATTCCGCGTTCGACATGCTGCTCGATCGTTCGGGCATTCATTCGCAGGACAAGTTGCGCGGCTGGGCGGTCAGCATGCTAGGCAAGCTCGAATCGGAGCTCTCCTCGACTGAATCGTCGACGCGGACGCATCTAGTGAAGCAGGTACAAGAAATCGTGGAACAGACACTCGGACAGGATACATCGGTCAAGACGATCGCGGACAAGGTCTATTTGCACCCCGTTTATTTGTCCAAAATCTATAAGGCTGATACGGGCGAAAGCTTAAGCGACTACATCATTCGGATGCGGATGGAACGGGCGCATTATATGCTCAAGAAGACGAATAAGAAGATCTATGAGATTACCGCTGAGCTCGGCTATCAGAATCCGCAATACTTCAGCAAAATGTTCAAGAAGTACTACGGCATGACGCCGCAGGAATTCCGCGACACCGCGGACTAAGCTCTTGGAACCCGAAATGGATCAAATGGTTGTCAAAGGTGCAGAAATGTTCGATTTATGACATAGGCCGCTTGGCACCCCCACTCTATAATGAAAACGTAAACATATGATAAGGGGGAACAACATGAGAGCCAAATTTAGAACAACGCTATTGTTGACGCTTTCTCTGTTTCTGATTATTGCACTCGCAGCATGCGGCGGCAGCAAGGATGACAAGTCGACATCCGACGACTCCGGCAAGACGGAAACGAGCGCGACGGATAAGGCTGATACGAGTGCAGATACCGGCAGCAAGGAAGAGACAAGTCCGTACAAGGATAAATACGATCCACCGGTAACGATTACGACGGTATGGGGCGTCGACCCTGCACTGAAGTTCAAGAACGGCGAGACGATCGAGAACAACGTCGCAACGAAATGGGCGAAGGATACGCTCGGCATCGACATCAAATCGCTCTGGTCGGTAACGAATACGAACAACGCATACTCCACGAAGCTGCGCCTGGCGTTGACGTCCGGTCAAGAGCTTCCAGATGTGCTCGTTGTTGGTAACGAAGATCCGCAGCTCATTCAAGACTTGATCGATTCCGGTGCATTCCAAGACGCCGGCGCACTGTTCGACAAATATGCGAACGATACTTGGAAATCGGCAATGGCGCTTGATCCGAACAACTGGAACACGTATGTGCGTGACGGCGTTCGCATGGCGATTCCGATTCTCGATTATGCATACAACAACGACTATCTGCTCTGGATCCGCCAAGACTGGCTGGATAAGCTGAACCTGCAAGCGCCTAAGACGATTGATGAGCTTGAAACTGTCATGGAAGCATTCAAGAACAACAATCCAAGCGGTCTGGCTCCAGACAAAGTCGTTCCACTCAGCATCGGCTTCAAATCGTCGATGAACACATGGATGGGCGATCCATCCTGGATCTTCGGCGCATACGGCACGATTCCGCAACAATGGAACGTAGGCGCAGACGGCAAGCTGGAGTACGGCTCCGTGAACGCAGGCATGAAACAAGGTCTGCAGAAGCTGAACGAATGGTATAACAAAGGCTTCATTCCGAAAGAAGCAGCGCTGTGGGATGAGAACAAAACGTCCGAGCCAGCAGTTGCAGGCACGGCAGGCATTATCCCTGGCCCTTACTGGATGAGCGGCTGGCCGCTGCAAGATACGGTGAAGAATGATCCGGCTGCAGTATGGAAGCCAATCGCACTGCCAACGGGTCCAGACGGCAAAGCAGGCCGCCATGGTACAGCATTCAACAACGGCGTAATCTTGATCAACAAAGACATGAAGAACCCTGAAGCGTTCTTCACGTATGAGAACTACATGTTCTCCAACTTGGCTGATCCACAGCCAGGCGGTCCATTCGAGAACGGTCTGTTCAAAGGCTATGACTATGAGCTCGACGCTAACGGCCAAGCTGTATACGGCGACGACAATGTGCCAGGCGGCGTTGTAAACGCAGTTCGTTACCTGCTCGTTCGTGACGGCGCACGTATTCCGGACGCACAGATGAAAGCACTGCTCAATCTGGCGGACGGCAAAGAGCCAACGACGCGCATGGAGAAAGACCTGAAGAACAACTTCGGCAAAGAAACACCTGCTGCGGCAGTTGCGCTCATGGCTCAGAAGGATGCCGGCTTCATGAATATGTACACGGGTCCTTCGACGGAGACGATGAAGACGAAATTCGACTACCTGAAGAAGATCGAAGCGCAAACGTTCAACGAAATCATCTACGGCGAGAAATCCGCAGATGAATTCGACAAGTTCGTAGCGACGTGGAAAAGCTCCGGCGGCGACCAAATTACGACGGAAGTCAACACTTGGTACGACGGTATCAACAAATAACATACGCTCGGCATCGATCCGATCCGTATGAGAAATGTCCCACATCACTCCGGTGAATGTGGGACATTTTTTTGTATCGGCACACACAAACCTAATGCATTGCATAAGAGGACGTGGCTCTCAGCAGGCAGCAGCTCTTACGCGTCTTATCTCACCGCACCTATACGCTATGATGCACAATTGTAAGCTCTGCTCCTCGGGGTCACGTGATTCCCGGCACTCAAGTAAGCGATCGTGTCTATGTGCTCCTCACCGCACGCTAACGAACCGAGTAGACACTATTTGCAGATATACAACACTCCTCAATTCTAAGGAACTCAGATGTTCTTATATGGCGAATTTACTCATCTTAGGACCGAAAGTTGGTCAAATAGCGCCATTAGCGTTCGTTACTACTAAAATCGAGCTAATCATCCACTAATAGCATCTTTGTAGATCGTTACAAGAATCGCTCGAACGAAAGCTGTGCCCTGCAAGGGCACGCGACCCCCGGCACGCAGTCTACACAACCGCACAACAGTCATGCCGATAGCCCATTCCGGGGTCCCGGGGTTGGAAACCCCGGGGGTCCTCCCTAGCAGGGAGGGAGGACAATAAAGCTCGAACAAAAGCTGTGCCCTACAAGGGCACGCGACCCCAAAGCACGCAGTCTACACAACCGCACCACAGTCGTGCCGCCAGCCCATTCCGGGGTCCCGGGGTTGGAAACCTCGGGGGTCCTTCCTTACTAGGAGGGAGGACTATAACGCTCGAACAAAAGCTGTGCCCTACAAGGGCACGCGACCCCAAAGCACGTAGTCAACACAACCGCACCACAGTGCTGCCGACGGCCCATTCCGGGGTCCCGGGGTTGGAAACCCCGGGGGTCCTCCCTAGCAGGGAGGATTTAGGTGGGTAGAAAATTTGGTTTTAATTTTTTAAAAATAATAATTCAATTAAGGAAAAACATGGGGTTTCAAGAGGCGGAGCCCCTGTGAATTATAGGTATTTATATCAACGGGGTCCAAGGGGCAGAGCCCCTAGAATCCTCCTAATAGGGAGGACTTAGACGGGTCCAACACATTGGTTGCATTTGTGCCATTTATGTTGGTTTTGATGTCTACTAAGCCTCTTAGCCGGCTTGCTATAATTTCAACAGAGACGTTTACATTGGAGACTCGAGTCAGGGGGAACGAGCGAATGACACATCTAAAGAAATACTGGCCGCTGCACTTGATGGTATTGCCATCGCTGTTATTTCTAATCGCTTTCAACTATTTGCCTATGGCAGGCATCGTAATGGCTTTCCAGGATTTCAAGCCTAGGCTTGGGATCGGAGGGTCGAAGTGGGTAGGGTTTGATAACTTCCGGCTGCTGTTCGATCGCGAGGACAGCATTCAAGTTATATGGAACACATTGATCATTGCGGTTCTGAAGATGATATTCAATCTGATTGCACCATTCACGTTTGCGATCTTCCTCAATGAGGTACGCAAAGAGTTGTTCAAACGTTATGTGCAAACGATGGTATACCTGCCGCATTTCTTGTCGTGGGTACTCCTCGGAGGCATCTTGATCGACGTATTATCGCAAGACGGCGGATTCATTAATCGGATCATCGAGTCGTTAGGTTTCGATTCCATTCCATTCCTTATGAATGGCGACTGGTTCCGCGTCACGGTAGTTATTTCCGATGTATGGAAGGAATTCGGCTATGGCGCGATCGTCTTCCTGGCCGCGTTGTCGAACATTAACCCAGCGCTGTACGAAGCCGCTGAAGTAGACGGCGCAAGCCGATTCAAACAAACGATGCATATTACAATTCCGTCGATGCTCCCGATTACGATCGTCGTAGGAACATTGGCGCTCGGCAACGTGCTGAACGCAGGCTTCGACCAAATTTTCAACCTATACAATGGTATGGTTTACAACAAGGGCGACATTCTCGATACGTTCGTCTACCGGACAGGTATTCTTGCCGGCAACATGGGCTTCGCAACAGCCATTGGATTGTTTAAATCTGTGATCAGTATGATACTCATTTTCGTGTCTTACCGGGCAGCGTACAAATGGGCTAACTATCGGATCTTCTAATAGCGCGAGAAGGAGAGAGAGACATGTATCATAAAACAGTCCCATACCGGGTATTCACGGTATTCAACACCATCGGTCTTCTATTTCTTTCGATTGCATGCGTGCTGCCTCTTATCCACGTTCTGGCCGTATCGTTCAGTGCGAAGTCGGCTGCCGATGCGAATCTCGTCAATCTATGGCCGGTTCACTTCACGACAGAAGCGTATCACAAAACGATGGATAACCCGCTGTTCCTGCACTCGATCTGGGTATCGGTTAAGCGGACGGTGCTTGGCACCGCATTGACGTTGTTCCTTGCGTTCATGGCAGCATACCCGCTCTCGAAGGAGAATAGCGATTTCAGAGGCCGTTCGGTCTACGCATGGTTCTTCATCTTCGCGATGGTATTCAGCGGCGGTCTCGTGCCATTCTACTACGTCATTCAGCAGCTGCATCTGATGGGGACGTTCTGGGCACTCATCCTGCCAGGCGCGGTCAATATTTACTTGACGATCCTGATGATGAACTTCTTCCGCAGCGTACCGAAGGAATTGACGGAAGCCGCAATGATTGATGGCGCAGGACATTTCCGGACTTTGTTCAAAATTTACCTGCCTGTCTCGACGCCGGCGATCGCAACACTGGGCTTGTTCAGCATCGTGTTCCATTGGAACTCGTGGTTCGACGGGTTGCTGTATACGAAGGGCTCGGACCAATATCCGCTGGCAACATTCTTGCAGACGGTTATTATTCAACACGATTTCAGCTCCATGAGTCTTGATCCGGCGAGTATGGCGCTCATTTCACAGAAAACGGTTAACTCGGCGCAAATCTTCATCGGCGCACTTCCGGTGCTGCTCGTGTATCCGTTCTTGCAGAAGTTTTTCGTCAAAGGTCTCGTGCTTGGTTCGGTTAAAGAATAATTAGCAATGCGAAGGGGCGGTCTGTTCCAATGAGCAGCGTACGAATTCAAGGTATGGATGTATCGTTTCTAGATGAGATCGAGCAGGGCGGAGGCGCCTTCTATGAAGGCGACCTGCAGCGCGACTGTCTGCATATTATGGCGGCTAACGGCGTGAACTCCATTCGGCTGCGCATTTGGAATGACCCGCCGGGCGGCTTCTGCAACTTGGAGCGGACGCTTGTTATGGCGAAGCGGATCAAGGCGTTGGGGCTGCATTTTCTGCTCGATTTCCACTACTCGGACGTGTGGGCAGATCCGGCGCATCAGACGAAACCGAAGGCATGGGAGTCGCTAGATTTTGAAAGTCTTACGCAGGCGGTGTATGATTATACTCGACTCGTGTTGACCGAGCTTCAGGCACAGGGCACCATGCCCGATATGGTGCAGATCGGCAACGAGATTACGCCTGGCATGCTGTGGGGAGACGGCTGCGTCGATGGCGAGGCGAACGACAACGATGTGCAGTGGAAGAAGTTTGCAGCACTGGTGAAGGCGGGAATCGAGGCGGCGAAGGACGTCGGGCCGGAACTGAACATCATGGTTCATATCGACCGGGGCGGCGACAACGCGGCAAGCCGACGGTTCTATGATCGGTTCGAGAAGCTTGGCGTACAGTTCGACACGATCGGTTTGTCCTTCTATCCATGGTGGCACGGCACATTGGACGATCTGAAGAACAATCTGACGGATCTAGCGCTCCGTTATGATAAAGATATCGTCGTCGTAGAGACGGCCTACCCATGGACGATTGCGACTAATCGCGAGCTCTCTTTTATCGTCGATAAAGAGGAGCAGCTTCATGCGGGTTATCCAGCAAGCGTGCAGGGGCAATCCGATTACTTGCGCGATTTCATTAACGTGATTCAATCTACGCCGAACGGCCGCGGCGTCGGCTTCCATTATTGGGAGCCATGCTGGATTCCATCCAAGCCGGAATGGTCGGTTGGCCACGGCAATAACTGGTCGAATCTGACGCTGTTCGATTTCGAGGGACGCAAGCTGAAATCGCTGGAGACGCTGAAGGATCTGGAGAACGTTACGAACGGCTAACCGAACGGCAAACGACAAAAGCTTGCGAATCGCAGCAGGAAATGAACAGGTTGGCACGAATACAAGTACGCGAAGGCGCGTTCAAGCGGCGGTTCCTTTCCTCATCTGGCGGATGGCGGAGGGACAGTCGCTTTTTGTGTAAAAGAACAATGTAATTAACGCTATCACCCTTACGAACAATATGCTCAAGGAGATGAACCCATATGGCAACGACTCAAGTAATGAAAGAACGCCTTGCTTCACAAGAGGGTCAGCACATACTGGCGAATTTGTATGGCAAAGATATGCTAGCGATGCAGTCGGGGCGTTATAGCTCGCTGTTGACTCAATATGAAGAACGGTTCGGCGCTAATGATGTTCAATTGTTCAGCGCGCCGGGCCGCAGCGAAATCGGCGGCAATCATACCGACCACAACTACGGCAAAGTACTCGCAGCAAGCATTAACCTGGATACGATTGCCGCATCGGCGCCTGTATCCAATCGCCTTATTACGATCGTATCGGAAGGCTACCCAGGTCAGACGGTCGTCGATCTGGACGAACTGGGACCTATCGAGGGTGAAGGCGGCACAACGGCGCTCGTACGTGGCATTGCAGCAGGCTTCCTCGAGTTCGGCTACCACATCGGCGGCTTCAATGCATATGTATCGAGCAATGTACTGTCGGCATCGGGTCTCAGCTCATCGGCTTCATTCGAGATGCTCGTCTGTACGATTCTGAGCACGTACTATAACGATGGTGTGCTGGATGCGGTAATGATGTCGCGTATCGGCCAATTCTCGGAGAACCGCTACTGGAATAAACCGTCCGGCATGCTTGATCAGATGGCTTGCGCATACGGCGGTCTCATTACGATCGATTTCAAGAACCCTGCACAGCCCGTGATCGAACCAATCGATTACCCATTCCGGGACAAAGGTTATTCGCTTGTCATCGTCGCAACAGGCGGCAACCATGCCGATCTGACGGCTGACTATGCGGCAGTGCCGAACGAGATGTTCGAGGTGGCTCGCATTCTCGGCGGTAACGTGTGCCGCGACATTACGGCGGAACAGATTTATGAGAATCTGGGCAAGATCCGTGAGCAGGCAGGCGACCGCGCGGTGCTGCGGGCGCTGCATTTTCTAGAAGAGAATCGCCGGGTGGACGAGCAGGCGGCAGCGCTTCGCAATGACGAGATCGGTAAGTTCCTTGCTCTCATTACAGAGTCGGGCAACTCGTCGTGGAAGTGGCTTCAGAACTGTTACCGCGATTCGGATTCGCGCGAGCAGGGCATTACGATTGCGCTTGCATTGACGGAACAATATCTGCGTAAAATCGGCGACGGCGCTTGCCGGGTTCACGGCGGCGGCTTCGCGGGCGTCATTCTTGCGATCGTTCCAGATGATAAGGCGGACGAGTATGCCAAGTTCATCGGCGGAACGCTCGGCACGCAGACGTATACGATTAACGTTCGTCAGCAAGGTGCAATCTGCTTAGCGATCTAAGATGTACGTCTGAAGCGACGGTACAGGGCTCGTCTCTATGTCATGCAGAAGCATGATAGAGGCGGGTCTTTTTTTTCGTATCGTTTCGGCTATACTGTGTAAAGGTCTATTAGCCTATCCTGCATGATGAAAGGGGTTACATCGCTTGAAGAAGCTGATGTTTATCTACGGCTTACTGATCATGTCCTTTATTGTGTATGTGATCAATTATCAAACGAGCAAAAACGACGATAATCCGTGGGAGACGACTGGCGGCCTTAGGGGCAGCATCGATGAGAAGTACGTCATGGTGACGTTCCAATCGGGCATCGACTATTGGAAGGGCGTTCTCAAAGGGTTCGAGGATGCGGCGGAGGCGCTTAATGTGTCGGTCGAATATCGCGGGGCGACCAAATACGATCTGCAGGAGCAGATTACGGTGCTGGAGCAGGTTATTGCGAAGCGGCCTGCGGGCATTGCGTTGTCGGCGATCAATCCAGAGGCGCTTAATCCGACGATCAACAAAGCGATCGAGGAAGGTATTCCGGTCGTTTTGTTCGACTCCGGCACAACGGAGAGCAAAGCCTACTCGCTGCTTGCGACCGACAATTATCGTGCCGGCGTCATTGCCGCACGAACGATGGCCGACCTGACAGGCGGTCAAGGCGATGTTGCGATTCTATATCAGCCGCATCAGATGAACTTAGAGGAGCGGACAAGAGGGTTTAAAGAAACGATTCGCACCGAATTCCCCGGCATGGAGGTTGTCGAGGTTGTAGACGCGAAGGCGCAGCGGACGACATCGTACGATGCAACGATGCAGCTGGTAAGCAAATATCCGGATTTGCGCGGCATTTTCATAACGGAAGCTAACGGCGGCGTTGGCGTCGGGGACGCGATACAGTCGCTCGGCAACGAGAAGGTGAAGATCGTCAGCTTCGATACGGACAAAGGGACGCTGGACATGGTGAAGGACGGCCGAATCGACGCGACGATGGCGCAGGGAACGTGGAGCATGGGCTATTGGTCGTTGCAATTTTTATTCCATATGAAACATGAGCTCGTTCAAGCTGCTAATTGGCAGACGACGACGATGTCGCCGCTTCCGGTGCAGGTCGATACGGGCATTAATGTCGTGACGCAGCAGAATGTGGATGAGTACTATGCCAAATAAGCGACAGGAGTGGAGGGGGAATCCTTGGTAAAATGGAGCGGCTTCTCCTTGAACAATCAGCCGATTCGGTACAAGCTCATCATTCATTTTCTGCTGATCGGCATTTTGCCTGCGATTGGCCTTGGCGTCTTGATCGATTGGACGGCAAGCCGGATCATCGAGCGTCAGGTGAACGATTATACGATTCAAATGATCGGCAAAGTAAACGATTCGCTGGAGCACTACGTCGAGAATGCGCAAAATATGACCTATCTCATCAGCTTCGATCCGAACGTCAATAAGTTCATGGAGCATGGCACTTACGACGAGATGGCCATTCGTACGTTTATGATGGGATTCACGACGCTGCATACGGAAGTGGCCAGCATTGTGATAGCGAATAATAAAGGCGATTACATTAGCAACGAAATGTACATGCGCTCGACGAAAAGCCTCACGCAGGACGATTGGTACAAGCAGGCGGTGCAGAGCAAAGGGATATTCCGCATTATCGGGCATCCATCGGGGCGTAATCTGGCCTCCCATGTCGATTATAAAGACAGCGATGTCGTATCCTTCGTCCGAGCCGTTGTCGATCCGCTCACGCAGGATGTGAAGGGCGTTATTATGATCGATCTGAAGCTGCGCGTGTTCGCAGAGACGGTGAAGGATGTACGGCTCGGCAAGTCCGGTTATCTAATGATTGTCGACGATAGCGGCGATACCATCTACGCACCTGATCATCCGCTGCTGCAGAAGCTGCCGGCACGTCCGTTATTGGAGGGAGTTGTGCCTGCAACCTCGGGCACCTACTCGGCCGAAGTGGATAATCGAAGCTTGCAGTTTATTTATCGGACCTCGCCTTTCACGAACTGGATGACGGTTGGGGTGTTCCCGAGCAACGAGCCGGTGTCCGAGATGCGGGAGATTCGATTCTATGTCGTAAGCTTCGCGTTTCTTGTATGTTTGCTCGGCATAACGGCCTCGTATTATTTGTCCCATTCCATGTCGAGACCGATTGGACAGCTGATGTCTTTCATGCAAAAAGCAGAGTCCGGCGATCTCACGATCCGTTATTGGGGGGATCGTCAAGATGAAGTCGGTAAGCTGGGGAGGAGCTTCAACACCATGCTTGCTCAAATCAATCGGCTTATCACCTTAACCGAGGTGCAGGAGCGGCAAAAACGCGAAGCGGAGCTTCGCAGTCTGCAGGCGCATATTAAGCCGCATTTTCTATACAATACGCTTGATACGATTCAATGGATGGCGCGGCGGCGCAATGCCGACGACGTTGCGGAAGTTGTAGGCTCGCTCTCGAAGCTGTTCCGAATCGGACTTAACCGTGGCAGTGATATGATACCGCTGGCGGAGGAGTTCGAGCATATCAGCAGCTATATGAACATTCAGCAAACGCGTTACAGCGGCAAAATCAGCTTCAAGCTGTCGCTTGACCCTGCTGTCGGACAGCTGTATGTGCTGAAGCTGATGCTGCAGCCGCTCGTGGAGAATGCGATCTATCATGGTGTTAAGGAGCGCCGTGGTCCTGGTGTCATCGATGTGTCGGCTGCGGAAGAGGATGGTGCGGTGGTGCTGCGTGTCGCAGATGATGGCGCTGGCATTCCGCCGGACAAGCTGACCCGATTGCTGAGCAAGCTCGAAACGATTTCTTCGGTTGGCGGCTCGCCGGATGGAATCGGTGTTCAGCGGGATCCAGTCGGCAGCGAAGGCAGGCCTAGTGCGGATGTGCTGCTTGGCGGCTCATCGCAAGGCGGCGGCAGTTCGTCGGGCGGTGAAGGCGGAAGCGGCTATGGCATGATGAATGTGCAGGCTAGAGTAAGAATTGCTTTCGGAGATGACTATGGTGTGAAGATAGAAAGCCAAGTGGGCCAGGGAACGGTAGTGACGATCCGTCATCCGATTATTCGCTATTTGGACAAATAAGGTTTGTGGTTGCGCTAGTGCAATGTAGAGATACAGCGCTACAAGATGGAGATATAGCTTGGGGAGGAGTGTTACGATATGGACGCTACCATGTGGAAGGTGCTCATTGCCGACGATGAGGCCATTATCCGCTGGGGCATTCGGGACGCAGTGAAGTGGGAAGCGCTCGATATGGAGGTTGCAGCGGAAGCGGAGGACGGAGAAGAGGCGCTGGAGCTGGCCGTTCAGCTCGGCATCGATGTGCTGCTTGTCGACCTGAGCATGCCGATTATGAATGGCTTGACGCTTGTGAAACATATTCGAGAGCAGCTCCCGGAATGCCGAATCGTTATTATTACAGGGCACGACGAGTTTGCTTATGCGCAGGAAGCGATACGTCTGAGTGTCGATGATTATATCTTGAAGCCCACCAATCCAGAGCAGCTGACACAGGTGCTGACACGCATTCGCGACGATCTGGCGAACAGCCGGAAGCAGCAGCAGCATCTGGATCATGCATCGAAGCAGATTACGCGCAATTTTCCGCTATTGCGGGAGCGGTTCTGCTTGGAGTGGATCAAAGGGCAGTTGACGGAGGCGGAAGTGGAGGAGCAGCTGCGTTTTCTCATGCTGCCTGACGCTGCGCCTCAGCTCGTTGGCGTCATCCGCTGGCCGGAGACGATTACGGGCGCACCGCTGATGCCGGAGAAAGAGCGCCAGCTGTTCCGATTCGCGATCGAGAATATTGCTGCGGAGCTGTTGGAAGGCTATGACAAGGTGCTGTTCCGCGATGATGCGGGACTAACGGTTATGCTCATCTGGGGCGAGCCGCCGGACCGCGTGTTCCCGGAGATCGAGGAGGCGGTGCGATCGCATCTGAAGCTGCCTGTGCAGGTTCAGGCGGAGGCGTTCAATGGTCCGTTGGACAAGCTGGCCGAGACGTATGAGCTAGCCAAGTCGGCCGTATACCGCGATATGACGCTGTCGCCGCTCGTACGGCGTGCGAAGCAGTATTTGCTGGAGCACTACGGCGATACGGAGATGACGCTGGAGTCGATGGCGGAAGCGCTCGGGGCGTCGCCGGTGTATGTGAGCCGACTGCTGAAGCAGGAGCTGGGCATGACTTTCGTCGGGTATCTGACGCAGCTTCGGATGAAGAAAGCGGTGCAGCTGCTTAGCGGTACCGATCTCAGCATAAATGAGATTGCGGAGCGGGTTGGGTATGATACGCAGCATTATTTCAGTACGGCATTTAAGAAGGTGAATGGCGTGTCGCCGAACCAGTATCGGAAGGGCGGGGCGTTTGACTAGTTGGTTTAAAAGCTTACAGTGTGGAGCCGGTCACTGCGCAGGTGAAAGTTCTTTCGATCGTTGTTGTGTCCAGATTGTTCTGATTAGAGTAGATCAGACAAGGAAACAATCCGGACACAAAGGCGAACGCTGACGCTTCTACAGAATCTTTCACCTGCTCCGTTCCCTTAACGCACACTTTGGGTGCTCGGGGCAGACGTTCCTCCGCTCCGCGGAGGGGGAAACATTGGGTAGCTCGCTGTCCTTCGTCAGCTCGCTGAATAAATGATTTTCTAGCTCGCTGTTTATAAATTAGCTAGCTCGCTCTGTTGAAGATTTGGATCGAAACAGCTCTGTGCGAGCTGTTTCTTTGCTTTGATTTATACCTGTACCGCCCGCCGAGCGCTGGGAGCAAAGCGCGGTGAAGAAATTATAGTTTTAGTTAGTTGATTTGAGATATGTAGTCGTGCGAAGGGTGATTCGTTGTGGAGCTTGGTTTGTTGGTGAAGGGAATTGTGATCGGGTTTTCGATTGCGGCGCCGGTTGGGCCGATTGGGGTGCTGGTGATTCGGCGGACGTTGGCTCAGGGGCGAGTAAATGGCTTGCTGTCTGGATTGGGAGCAGCGAGCGCGGATGCGGTGTATGGGCTTGTTGCTGGACTCGGGTTATCGATTGTAATGAACTTCCTGCTTGGGCTGCAGTTCTGGCTTCACCTGGTAGGTGGATTGTTCTTGTGTTATCTAGGTGTTCGCACTTTCCGATCGATCGCTTCGGACACGCCAGCGAGTGCGCAAGGCCGCCATTTGTTCGGCGCTTATTCATCCGTCTTCCTGCTCACGTTGACAAACCCCATCACGATATTATCCTTCATCGGTATCTTCTCGGGTTTAGGCCCCGCGCAAACAAGTTCAGCGTCAGCGCTAACATTGGTAGTCGGCGTGTTCACAGGCTCAGCCTTATGGTGGCTCATCCTTAGTGCACTAGTCGGTCTGTTCAATAAACACCTCAACGTTCAGTCCTTAACTTGGATCAACCGTCTATCAGGTCTGATCATCCTTTCATTTGGTGCATACGCATTGCTTAGTTTATTAAGCTAATGCCTATAAGCGTAAAACCGTCCATATCTGAGGACGGTTTTTTTATTTCCCCTAAATAGCAGTATAGCGGATAACGCAGCAAGCAAATGATGCTGGAGAAACGAAGTGGTCGCCTTTGTCAACCGGATTGTTACCGATACAGCATTCACATAATCAAACAATCTGGGGACAACAGCGATCGGAAGAACATTCGCTTTCGCAGTGAGATTTAAGCGATGCAAAGGTTTGTTCCACTGTGAAAGCGTTTTAAATCAAAGTTCGTTTTTTATAAAAAGTGCTGATTTATTGTAAATACCTCTCCTGTAACCGCTTGCTATACTGCATATGCACCCGTTGATACGGGCCAAATCATCGAATTAATTTCATAGAGGTCGAGGGGGAAACGACGAATGAAAAAGATGTTGATATTAGTAATGGCGCTCTCCATGGTATTTATGCTGGCGGCATGCGGCAAGAGCTCAAGCTCGGATGGCGAGAACGGTACGGTAGGCGTATCGATGCCGACGAAATCGTCGGAGCGTTGGGTGAATGACGGCGCAAGCATGAAAGCGGAACTCGAGAAGCTTGGCTACGGCGCAGACCTGCAGTATGCGGAAGACGTTGTAGAGAACCAAGTATCGCAGATTGAGAACATGATCACGAAGGGCGTTAAAGCGCTCGTCGTTGCTCCAATCGATGGCGAATCGTTGACGGACGTACTGCAGAAAGCAGCAGACGCGAACATCCCGGTTATTTCGTACGACCGTCTCATCAAAAAAACAGAGAACATCACGTACTACGCAACATTCGATAACTTCAAGGTTGGCGTGCTGCAAGCTTCGTACATCGAAGAGAAGCTCGGCCTGAAAGACGGCAAAGGTCCTTTCAACATCGAGCTGTTCGCAGGTTCGCCTGACGATAACAACGCATACTTCTTCTTCGACGGCGCTATGTCGGTGCTGAAGCCCTACATCGACTCCGGCAAGCTGGTCGTGAAATCCGGTCAAACGAAAATGGAACAAGTTGCAACGCTTCGTTGGGACGGCGCAACAGCACAATCCCGTATGGACAACCTGCTCAGCGCGAACTATGCAAACGCTAACGTAGACGCAGTTCTGTCGCCATACGACGGCATCAGCATCGGCATTCTGTCCTCGCTCAAAGGCGTAGGTTACGGCACGGCTAGCAAGCCGCTTCCAATCATTACGGGTCAAGATGCGGAGCTGGCTTCGGTGAAATCGATCGTTGCAGGCGAGCAAACGCAAACGGTATTCAAAGATACGCGTGAACTGGCGAAGAAAGCGGCTCAAATGGCAGACGCAGTTGTAAAAGGCGAGAAAGTTGAAGTAAACGACGAGAAAACGTACGACAACGGCGTGAAGGTTGTCCCTTCGTTCCTGCTCGAGCCAGTATCGGTAGACGCAGCGAACTACAAGCAAGCGCTTGTCGACAGCGGCTTCTACACAGAAGATCAACTGTCCAAATAATCATTAAACACAAACGGCCGATGAAGAGGGCCATGCGCAGTATCGCCCTCTTCTAGGCTGTACGGTTCATTTTTCCTTATAATGCGTGACTGCTTATAGAAAGAAGGTGCGAACATGTCCCAATACATCTTAGAAATGCGCGGCATCACCAAGACGTTCCCGGGCGTGAAGGCGCTGGAGGACGTTAACCTGAAGGTCAAGGAAGGCGAGATCCACGCGCTGTGCGGCGAGAACGGAGCAGGGAAGTCGACACTGATGAAGGTGTTGAGCGGCGTATATGCACACGGCTCGTATACGGGCGATATTTTGTTCAAGGACAAGGTATGCGAGTTCCGCAACATCAAGGAAAGCGAAGAGCTCGGCATCGTTATTATTCACCAGGAGCTCGCGCTCATTCCGTACTTGTCGATTGCGGAAAATATTTTCCTCGGCAACGAGCGTTCCCGCGGAGGCATTATTAACTGGCACGAAACAACGCTGCGCACAAGAGAACTTCTGCAGCGAGTAGGATTGTACGAATCGCCGAACACGCTCATCAAAGATATCGGTGTCGGCAAGCAGCAGCTTGCAGAGATCGCCAAAGCGCTGGCCAAGCGCGTTAAGCTGCTCATTCTGGACGAACCGACCGCGGCGCTGAATGAGGATGACAGTGCCAATCTGCTGACGCTTATGCTCGAGCTGAAGAAGCAGGGTATCTCCTGCATCATCATCTCCCATAAACTCAATGAAATCGAGCGCGTAGCCGATTCCATCACGATTCTTCGCGACGGCAAGACGATCGAGACGTTGGACAAGAAGCTCGACGGCGTCGATGAAGACCGAATCATTAAAGGCATGGTCGGGCGCGATCTGACGCAGCGGTTCCCAGAGCGGGAGTCGAATATCGGCGACACCATTCTCGACGTGCAGAATTGGAACGTCCACCATCCGCAGCGCGAAGATCAGAAGGTCATCGACAATGTCAGCTTCCACATTCGCAAGGGTGAAGTAGTCGGCATTGCAGGTCTGATGGGTGCAGGTCGCACGGAGCTGGCGATGAGCTTGTTCGGGGGCGCGTACGGCAAGAAGATTAGCGGTACGGTGTTGAAGAACGGCAAGGAGATCAAATTCAAATCCGTCAGTGACGCGATTAACAAAGGTCTTGCTTATGTAACCGAGGACCGCAAGCATTATGGGCTTGTCCTCATCGACGATATTAAGCGGAACATCTCGCTGACGAGTCTGCCGAAGCTGTCGAAGCGCGGCGTCGTGAATCAGAACCGCGAGGTCGTTATCGCAGAAGATTTCCGGAAGAAAATGAACATCAAGTCAAGCGGCATTCACCAGAAGACCGGCAACTTGAGCGGCGGTAATCAGCAGAAGGTCGTTCTCAGCAAGTGGATTTTGTCCGAGCCGGACATTCTCATTCTCGACGAACCGACGCGCGGCATTGACGTTGGCGCCAAATACGAAATCTATACGATCATCAACCAGCTGGCGGCGGAAGGAAAAGGCGTTCTCGTTATTTCCTCCGAGCTTCCCGAAATTCTCGGCATGTGCGACCGCATCTACGTCATGAACGAAGGACGTATGACGGGCGAAGTGACCCGCGAGGAAGCGACGCAAGAGAAGCTGATGAAGCTGATGACGAAGAGCAGGGGGTAATACAACATGGGGACACTTCTTAACATGTTCAAGAACAATATGCGCCAATATAGCATGATTATCGCACTCGTCTTTATTACGGTACTGTTTCAGTTTCTGACCGACGGCATTCTGCTGAAGCCGCTGAACGTCACGAACTTGATTTTGCAAAATAGTTATATTCTCGTTCTGGCCATCGGCATGGTGCTCGTCATCATTACCGGTCACATCGATCTGTCAGTCGGCTCAGTCGCCGCCTTCATAGGTGCTCTAGCGGGCATCATGATGGTCGACATGAACATGCCGTTCTACCTGGCGATCATTCTCTCGCTTGCGCTCGGCGCGCTCGTCGGGGCATGGCAAGGCTTCTGGGTCGCCTATGTGAAGATACCGTCATTCATCGTAACGCTAGCGGGCATGCTCTTGTTCCGTGGTCTGACTATGATCGTGCTCGACGGTCAATCGATCGCACCATTCCCGAAAGCATTTCAGAAGATCAGCTCGGGCTTCCTGCCTGACTTCTCGGTAGGTTCGTTTAACTTCCTGACGATCATTATCGGTATCGTGCTGTCTCTCGTCTATATCGGCATTGAGGTATACAATCGCAGACTGCAGAAGCGTTATGGCTTCGATCCTGCGTCCGGTAAAGGCTTTATCGTGAAAATGGTTGTTATCGTTGCCGTTATCAACCTGTTCATGTATGTACTTGCTTCTTACAAAGGGATCCCGAACATTCTCATTATCCTGTTCGCACTAGTTGTGATTTACTCGTTCGTCATGAATCGTTCCATCATGGGCCGTCACATCTATGCGCTCGGCGGCAATGAGAAGGCAGCAAGTCTGTCCGGCGTGAAGACGAAGAAAGTTACGTTCTGGGTATTCGTCAACATGGGCGTTATGGCAGCGCTGTCGGGTCTCATCTTCGCAGCGCGTCTGAATGCGGCTACACCAAAAGCAGGCACCAACTTCGAGCTTGACGCAATCGCAGCAAGCTTCATCGGCGGCGCATCGGCTTCCGGCGGTATCGGTACGGTTATCGGCGCGATCATAGGCGGCCTTGTAATGGGCGTCATGAACAACGGCATGTCGCTTATCGGTCTGGGCATTGACTGGCAGCAGGGCATCAAAGGTCTCGTATTGCTCGCTGCAGTCGGCTTCGATATCTACAACAAGAATAAATCGTCCTAATGACATAACAAAGGGAGGTCCCGCCAGTTTAATTGGGGCCTCCCTTTTTGTTTTAAGAGCCGCAGCGTGATCAGTCCTCGAATTCGCGTTCCACAATTTCGATCAACAGCGTGTTGCGGTCCGTCTGCACTTCGTCTTCATCCCAGTCGACGCGCAGATAGCGGGGCAGGAGGAACATATCCTCGAGTCGATCCTCCGACAGATGCTTGACCGGGATAAGCGGTTCAATTGAATCTGGCGCGATTGGCTTCAAGGTGGCCAGACAGAAGCCCCAGTCGATCGCGAACTCGACGATATAATCCCAATGGTAGGGAATGACATGAAAGCCGGCCGTCTTAAGTGTAGCTTGTACCGCTGCAAGATATTCCGGCATGACGGAGACGACCGAGCAGGCAATGGCAACGGCACCTCCAGGGTTCAGTCTAGTCTTCAGGAGTCGATAGAATTCAACGGAGAACAGTTTGGTTAGATCAGGTGCCTTCGAGGATGGATCGGGCAGATCGATAATGACGACATCCCAGCGGTCATTGCAATTCTCGAGATATTCCCGTCCGTCTGCCAGAACGGTTTTGACGCGAGGATGATGCAGCGAACCGTTCGTGAAATTGACGAGTGGTTCAAACTCCCTGCCAAGCTGAACGATAATCGGATCGACGTCGACAGCCGTTATTGTCTCGACCTCTGCGTAGCGCAGCGCTTCACGTGCTGTGATGCCCGCGCCAGAGCCGATAATGAGAACAGACTCGCGATTAGCGGCTGCTGCCATCGGTACGTGAACGATAGCTTCGGCATATTGATTTTCCGCTAGATCGGTGCTCATCATCTCGCTGCCATCCGCGTACACGTAGTAGATGCCTTCGCTTTCGGCAACCGCAATTCGTTGGAAAGGCGATCGTTTACGCATGATAACCCGATAATCGCCATCGGGCTCTTCTTCCTCCATGATATAAGACTCGAGCCATTGCTTGCGCCAGTATAGGAGCCCCCATGCTCCCATAACAGCAAATACCCCGATTAAAAGGCCCGTGATAAACGCAAACACGAATGCCATCCCTCCTTGAATCAATCCTGTGCAGCGTACAAGCTCATTTCATACCGTATGCTGGACATAGCCCTTGCGTTTGGGGCCCCGCCTATTTGTGAACAAGTTATAACAGTTGTGAAAGGTTAGCGGTATCACCCTAAAAAAGGTTCTCTTATGCCAAAGGGCTTATTGACAATGATTATCACTGTCGATTATACTCCGTGATGTGATTCGTTAAACTGATCCATTTACGTTCCTTGTGAACGAATACATATATCCATTGAGGAGATGTCTTTTAATGAAAGCCAAGTTGATGTTTGCATCGCTCGCGCTCGCCATGTCCGTCGTATTCGCGGGCTGCTCGTCTGATGATTCGAAGGAGACGGATGCTGCGGTTAAGCCGGCAGATACGGAACAAGCTTCTACAGATTCTACCGATCTGAATACGAAGTTGAAAGACGTACTGGATCAATATCGTCAGTTCTCGATTGAACAAAGCGATTTATTGATCGTGGAGACGGAGAAATTCGTCGCTGCCGTGAAGGGCGGCGATCTGGAGCAGGCGAAGGCGCTGTACGCTCCGACGCGGATGTACTACGAACGTATTGAGCCGATCGCAGAGGCGCTCGGCAACTTCGACCCGGATATCGATGCGCGAGACGGCGATGTTGACGCGGCCGAGTGGCGCGGCTTCCACCGAATTGAGAAAGGGCTGTGGGAAGATAACAAGACAGCAGGCAGCGAAGAATTCGCCGATCGTCTGTTGAGCGACGTCAAGTCGCTGCGCGCACTCATGGAGACCGTTGAAGTTGACACGGCTATGCTGACGACCGGCGCCGTTGAGCTGCTGAACGAAGTGTCTTCATCCAAAGTAACAGGAGAAGAAGAGCGCTACTCGCGCACCGACTTGTATGACTTCGTTGCCAATGTTGAGGGAGCGAAGAAAATTTATGAGCTGCTGAAACCAGAGCTCGCGAGCCAGGATGCGGAGCTCGAGAAGTCGATCGGCGAGAAGTTCACAGCGCTTGAGACGCTTCTTGCGAAATATAAATCCGGTGACGGCTATGTGTCGTTCACGGAATTGAAGGAAGACGATACGCGTTCACTGAGCCAAGCGCTGGACGCGTTGGCAGAGCCATTGTCCCAAATGGGCAAAGCGCTGGGAGTTTAACAGGAGCCATGGCCGATAAACGCAATCAAGGAAACAGCAATCGTAGTGAAGGCAGCAGCATTAGCCGCCGCGATCTGCTGAAGATGGCTGGCATCGGCGGCGCGGGGCTTCTGCTCGGCGGCGCAGGTGTCGGCGTTTTGTTCAAATCCACGACGGACAGCAGTGCCTCGGCATCTACTTCGCCGTCAAACAACAGCTACCATGAAGCGATTCCGTTCTATGGGGAGCATCAAGCGGGCATCGCGACGCCG
Source organism: Paenibacillus sp. CCS19 (assembly GCF_033239625.1). NCBI lineage: Bacteria > Bacillati > Bacillota > Bacilli > Caryophanales > Paenibacillaceae > Paenibacillus > Paenibacillus sp. CCS19. Next base: position 73,180 of record NZ_BTCK01000019.1, on the reverse strand, counting down.
GCACAGGATTTTGTAGTTTTTGCATCATTTGATGTGACGGCATCCTCTGTTGACGAGGTTCGCAAGTTGTTCCAAGAATGGACGGCTGCCGCTGCAATCATTACGCAGGGCGGAATGATCGGCGAGGATAACGAGAACTTGAATGTTCCGCCCTCCGACACTGGCGAAGCGGCAGGATTGCAGCCATCGAAGACGACGCTGACGTTCGGCGTCGGGCCTTCGTTCTTCGATGGCCGCTTCGGTCTTGCAGGCCGCAAACCTGCGGAGCTGGCGGATCTTCCGGCCTTCAACGGCGATGCGCTGCGCCCGGAATGGATGGGAGGCGACATCGGCGTGCAGGCCTGCGCGAATGATATGCAGGTGGCGTTCCGCGCCATTCGCAACCTGGCCCGCATCGCGCGCGGGAAGGCGGCGCTACGCTGGACGCAGGAAGGTTTCCAGCGGACAGGCGGCGCTGATCCGAGCGGCGGAACAGCACGTAACCTGATGGGCTTCAAGGATGGAACGGGCAATCCGGATGTGACAGACGACGCGAAGATGAATGAGGTCGTCTGGACGCAGGCAGGCGACGGGCCGCAGTGGATGGCAGGCGGAAGCTACATGGTTGTTCGCCGTATCCGCATTCGCGTCGAGGTGTGGGATCGTTCAACGCTGGGCGATCAGGAAGTGACGTTCGGACGTCATCGCGCAAGCGGCGCGCCGCTTGGCAGCGAGAAAGAATTCGATAAGATCGACCTTGAGCGGAAGGATGAGAAGGGCAAGCCGATCATCCCGATTGGTGCGCATATCCGTGTTGCGAAGGAAAACGGGGTTGAAATTTTGCGCCGGTCATTTTCTTATTCGAGCGGTCTAGATACACGGACAGGTCAACTGGATGCAGGGCTTCTGTTCGTCGCATTCAATCGCAATGTAGCGAAGCAGTTCATCCCGATGCAGCGCACGCTAGCGGCAAGCGACCGTCTGAACGAGTATATCGAGCACAACGGCAGTGCGCTGTTTGCTTGCTTCCCAGGGGTCAAGGAAGGCGGCTATATCGGCGATACCTTGCTTTAGAAGTATCACGCATAAGGACTCATATAGATAGGAGTAGCAGTTGAACAGACCGATGCGGCTGGCGGAAGCTGAATCGGTCTGTTCAATTGCTTCCAAGCATGAAAGAGAGGACGCGGTGCTCGCATGTGGAGTAGATGGAGAAGCGTTATTATATCACTGGCGGCAGCGGTTCTTATTATCGCTTCTGTCAGCAGTGCAGAAACCGCATACGCGGCGGCGGCTGGCGAAGTACAGCAATTGGATGAGGCGCAATCAGAGACGCTCGGCAAGATACTTCCTCTTGTCGGCGGGGCGCTTGTCGATATCGGCCGGGACGACCACGAGGCTGCAGCAGAAGCCGTTGCCGAAGCAAGCAAGGAATGGCGGACTGTGAACGCCGGGAATTCTGATTTGGCTGTTAAGGTCGAAGAGGCATTCAGCGCCGCATCGCTTGCGGTTACAGATTCGAAGGCAGAACCCGCCGCCGCGAAGAAGGCGCTTGCCGCGTTAGCGAGTGCCGTCAATGCATTTAAGAAAGCAGCAGTGGCTGATGATACGTTATCTGGTCCTGATGCAGCAGCGGGGCTTGTACCGACGCTTCGCACGCTGCTCGGCCATATTCAAGCCGAGGAATGGTCGGCTGCGAATGCCGATTATCGGATTCTGGAGGGCGCATGGGCCAAATCCGAACAGTCGATTCGTGAAGATAATACGACGGTCTACGGCAACATTGAGACACAGATCAGCATGATTCGGATCAATCTAAGAGCAGAGCCGCCGCGTGCGGAGCAAGCGAATTCGGAGACGGAAACGCTCATTACATACTTGAACGATTATGCGGCAGGCAAGCTTGCAGCAGCCTCTGCTCCCGGCTCCGATCTGACAGTGACGGATCTAATCGCTGTACTGGATCAAGCGACCGCGCTCATCCAATCGGGCAGCGCGTCGGAAGCTGAAGCGAAGCTGCAATCGTTCATTACGATGTGGCCGAATGTCGAAGGGCAAGTATCCATACGCTCTTCCTCCGTCTATCGGAGCATTGAGAACGAGATGACCGAGGCGCCAAGTTATTTGGCAGCCAATCCGCCGCAGCTTGATAAGGCCGAGGCGCTCATCGCGGCGATGAAGAATGAACTTCAGCCTTTCGTCGCGGATGCGAAATATACCGCTTGGGATGCAGGTGCGATCTTGCTCCGGGAAGGCTTGGAAGCGATTCTCGTCCTTGCCGCTCTGCTAGCCTACTTGAAGAAGACGGGCAACGAGAACAAGCGGCGCTGGGTGTGGTCGGGCGTCTGGTCCGGCTTGCTTATCAGCGGTTTGATGGCGCTGGTGCTCACTTATGTCGTGACGAAGGCATCATCGGGCAGCACGCGCGAGATGATCGAGGGTTATGCCGGTCTTGCCTCGGTGCTCCTCATGCTTACGGTGGGCAGCTGGCTGCATGGCAAAACGAATCTGCAGACATGGAATCAATATATCGACCGGACGATGGGCGCTGCGCTTCGCCGCGGCAGTCTCTGGTCGTTATTCGCTGTATCCTGCCTTGCGATTGCGCGCGAAGGGGCGGAGACGACGATTTTCTATATCGGGATGGCGCCATCCATCGCACCCGGCCAGCTTGCGCTGGGCTTCGGCGTTACGTTCGCGCTGCTCGTCGCGCTTGGTTATGTCATCATTACGTTCAGTGTGAAGCTGCCGATACGGTTGTTCTTCATGACCGCTTCCGTGCTGATCTATTACCTCGTGTTCCGCTTCTTAGGCGAAAGTGTCCATTCGCTGCAAGTAGCCGGTACGCTGCCGTCTCACCACGTTGCATCGGTGCCTTCGGTCGACTGGCTCGGCATCTACCCGACATGGGAGACGACCGTGCCGCAGCTTGCGGTGCTTGCGTATATTGCGGGGCAAGTGATCGTCGTCCGCAAGCGTGCCACGCGCATGACGGATGTTGTGACACGATGAATCATCGCAGACCTTAATAAGCGCTGCCTCTATAAGCAAGTGCAAACAAGCTATCTCGCAAGCCAGCATAAGCTGACTGCGGGATAGCTTGTTTTGGTTTCAGGCGAACAGGGCGTGCTCATCCAGGAGACGAGTTACGATCTCGAGAATAGAGAAGGTCTCATGTTCGTATGGTTCGCGTTTCGTCTCAAACGCAATAAGAGTTCGTTAATCGTCGAATCGGGCGATTCAATTATGCCGCTAATGAGCTTATTGAACTTCAGCTTGATATCGCCGATGACGGCTGCATCGTAGGCGCTGCTGTCATACTCGATCTGGAAAGCCATCTGTTCGCCCGGCGTTACTTCCAATGCCAGCGAATAATTCAACTGAACATAAGAGAACGCGCTTTCTAATTCGAGGCCAGCTCCCAGCTGGTTGCTCCGGTCGATCGGATAGTTCTCGAATACAACGATGGAGTCGAACAGTTCGGTTCCTCTTGGCACCTCGCTCCATTGCTGAATAAGGAAGAGAGGCGTCGATTCGAAGCTTCTCGCTTCCGCCTGTTGCTTCTGGAGCTGGTCCAGCCAAGCGCCTGCGGAGAGCTCCGGCTCGATTACGGTTCGCACTGGCAAGGTGTTAATGAACAATCCTGCCGTCTGTTCAATGCCGGCGATTTCGGAAGGCCTTCCCGCCGTTGTCGCCCCGAATACGATATCCTTATTGCCGCTATAATAATGCAGCAGCAAGGCCCACAGCGATTGAATGATTAAGTTGACGGTGACGCGAAGCTGCATGGACGTTCTTCTTAGTCTATCGGTCTGCTCTCGATCAAGGGACCATTCCTCTTCCAGCCACACGGCTTGCAGCTTATCGTTTGCCGAACGCTTCTCCAGTGCGACAGGCTTCTGGAAGCCTTGGAGATATTGCTGCCAGAACGTCTTGGCTTCATCCGTCCGAAGATTAGAGATCCACTGGATATACTGCTTGTACGAAGGGGCTGCATGGTTCTCGACTGGCTTGCCGCAACAGAGCGATTCATAGGCGTTGAAGGACTGTTTAAGTAAGATGGCAAGCGACCAGCCGTCCAACAGGATATGGTGATGCGTCCACGTGAAATGGAAGCGGTCGTCGCTCAGCTTAATGAGGTTAAACCTCATGGAGGACGGTTCCGCAAGTTCAAACGGCGTCCGGCGGTCTTCCGCCAGCAGTTCGTTCAGCTTCTCTTGTATCGCTGCTGCAGGGTAGTCGCTCCAATCCCGATATGTCCACCCCGTCAGTCGGTTCCCTGCTGTACACACGACTTGAAGCGGTTCTTCCACTCCATTCCACACGAATGCCGTTCTTAGCAGCGCATGACGGTGCTGCAAGATGGTCCAGGCTGTTTCCAGCGTATTCGGATCCAGCGCTCCTCTAATTACGCAATTGAATTGAGCAATGTACGGCGGGCTGGCACTCGTATGCAGAAGGGAATGAAAGAGCATTCCCGATTGCATTGGGGACAGCCTATAGATTTCCTCTACGTTGTCGTATCGTTCGATGATTTGTGCCAACTGGGTCGAGTCCAGCGTCGCAAGCGGGAAATCGCTGGGGACAAGCGCTTCGGCAGCATAAGCTTGACCAGTCGCAGCTGTCGCAATTAATACGTCCTCATATTGCCGAGCGAAGCTCGCGATCGTTTCTTCCATATGAAGATTAGAACTGTAGGTGAAATTGATCTGCAATTGGCCTTTGATTACGGCGCAATCTAGCGCAACCAAGTGACTTCTAACGGACGCCGGGTCTCTCGGCAAGCCGGCATTCAACTGGCTGACAGCGAACAATTGCGGAGTCGTCGAATACGCATCCAGTTGACCGAGATAATTGAAGCATAACGGCGCATTCGGCATCGATTTTAAGGAAGACACATGAGGATCGGATGAAAGATAGGATAACAGTCCATATCCGATGCCGTTGTTCGGCACTTGCCTTAATTTCAATTTCGCATGTTTGATCGATTGAACGAGAGAAGCGTCCCCCCGATTATCCAATACAACAGGGTACATGCTCGTAAACCAGCCCACCGTACGGCTAATGTTGACATTGTCGAACAACTCTTCTCTTCCATGCGATTCCAGATCGATGAGGAGTTGATTGCTCCCTGACCAACTGATGTAAGCATTAAGGAGCGCCCCAAGCAATAGTTCGTTGATCGATGCGTGATACGACTTCGGAGCTAGCGTCAGCAATTGCCTAGTTACTGCTTCTGTTAACGAGATTTGTATCCGGCGCGCACTGCTTTCCAGATTAGCACCGGCCTCGTTATCGACGGGGAAATAGGATGCTGCGGTTGTCAATTCCGATCGCCAATAGTCCCATTCCTTCCGCACTGACTCGCCTTGCGCGTAGGTAGACAATTGTTCGGACCATTGTTTGAATGACGTCGTTCTCGGTGGAAGCGCTGCATGATCTCCGTTCTCCAGCTGCTGGCAGACCGATTGCAGATCGTCAAGAAGAATACGCCAAGAAACGCCATCGACCAGCAGGTGATGAATGACGATCAGCAGGCAGCTTGGATGAATGGCATTCCCTTGGAAATAGGCTGCCAAGATCGTATTGCCTTGGAGCAGATCCATGGACTGCTGCAGTCTAATAGTGGTCTCATCGATATAGTGATGGATGAGAGGTTTGTCACCGCTAGGCAATTCGAATGCTTGCAATTGAATCGGCACATAATCGTTGCTCTGGTGCTGGATCCATTGTCCCTCGATTCTCTTAAAGCTCATGCGCAGCGCATCATGATGCTCGCATAGAAGATTAATCGCTTTCTCCAACGCAGCCGGATTCACATGCTCGTTCATATAGAGGAGGGCTGTCTGATTATAATGACCGGGCTGCGGATAATGCTGCTCTAGAAACCAATGCTGAATGGGCGTAAGCGGCAGAGGGCCTTCGGCAGGAGCGTCCTGAATTTGTTCCGAAGGCTGAACGATTTCTGCCACTCTGGCGAGCTCTGCAATCGTCTGATGCTGGAAAATATGCTTCGGGCTGATTTTGATTCCACGCTGGCCTGCCAGCATGATCATCTGCAGCCCTGTGATCGAATCGCCGCCGAGCTCGAAGAAATTGTCGCGGCTGCGAACGGCGGAGCATTGCAGCAAAGCGCTCCAAATGGCAGCAAGCTCGATTTCGACGGCGGATGACGGAGTCTCTTCCTCCAAAGGCGAAGTCGATTCCGTCGCATGATCAAGCTGGGCGAGCAAAGCGCGGTCTATTTTGCCGTTAGGCGTCAAGGGCAGCTCCTCGAGCTGTATGAACTGAGAAGGAATGCTGTAAGCAGGCAGTTTAAGAGACATGAAAGATTGTAAGTCTGCTCGGTTTACGTCTAGTTCATCGGAGGAGATGAAGTAGGCTGCCAGCCTTGTGCCGCCGGAATCGGATTGTTTCACGACGACAATGCATTCCCGAATCGCAGGATGACGCGCAAGCACGGATTCGACTTCTTCCATCTCGATTCGAAAGCCTCTGATCTTGACCTGCTTATCCCGGCGCCCCAGAAATTCAAGATTGCCGTCGGGCATTAGACGTACGAGATCCCCTGTACGATACATGCGCTGATTAGAGCCTGGATACCAAGGATTCGCGATGAACTTCTCCTTGGTCAGCTCCTTCTGATTCCAATAACCGTCCGCAATGCTGTACCCGCCGATATACAGCTCGCCAGGCACGCCTAACGGGACAAGCTGCTGCTGTTCGTCCATCACGTAGGATGCTCTTCGACACATCGCCTTGCCGATGGGAATAGGCTTGTCCGCTTCCCACTCCGTGCCGTGAACGATCTCGAATAGATGCGAGGTGATGATCGTCTCGGTCGGCCCATAGACGTTGAATAATCGGGTGGCACCTGCCTCTAAACTGTTCCAGGCGTGAAGATGCTGCGGGAGCATCGCTTCACCGCCTACGATAAACAGCCGCAGAGCGGATGGAAGGCGGATCTGATTTCGATGCCATTCATCCACCAGTCGATACCAATAGGCTGTTGGCAGATTGGACACGCTGATCTGCTCGGCTTCAGCCCTTTCATGGAATTGCGATGGACTCCATAGCTCTTCATCTCTCAGAACAAGCTTGGCTCCATGGAGGAGCGGCACGAGAATTTGTTCGATGGAGGTGTCGAAGTTAAAGGACGAGAATTGCAGCACACAGTCGTTAGCCGTGATGCCATAGCTTTCGGCGGCGGCTAGAATATGATGAAGGAGCTGGTTGTGTTTGACCACAACGCCTTTCGGCCGTCCTGTCGATCCGGATGTATATAAGAGATAAGCATCCGTAGTTTCCGGTATGGAGGACAGTGCGATCCTATCATTTGCCACAGGATCAGTCGTCTGGATTCGCATAAGCGGAATATTCCAATTGAAGGTGATCGTTGTGGAATGGATGATTCGCTTAATTCCGCTGTCCTGCACGATATAAGCTAACCGTTCTTCGGGATAGCTCTTATCCAGCGGGACGTATACGGCGCCTGCCTTCCAGATGCCGAGTGCGCCGATAACCGTATCAATCGAACGTTCGGCGAATAGGCCGACAGGCGTGCCCACCTGAACATCGGCTGCCAGCAGCTGATGAGCAAGCTGGGATGAACGGAGATCGAGCTGTCTATACGTCATGCTGTCCTGCCCGCATGCAACGGCAATCTTGTCAGGGGTCGCAGCGGCAGCCCTATCGAAATAGTCGATCAAGGTACCGCCCGCAGGCTGATAAGCCAGCTTGTCGTTGTCCGCGAGCAGGAGCTGTTCCTCTTCGGGCGTAATTAAGCGTAGACGGTCAATGGGAGCATCCGGATGAAGAAGCGCCGATTCGACGAGCGTTACGAAGTTTTGCGACATCCGGTTCATTTTGTCCGCTGAGAAGAGGTCTGTGTTATAAAGAAAAACGCCTTGCAAGTAACCGCCGTCTTTGATGATGGACAATGAAAGATCGAATTGCCCTTCCTGCTGAGGCAGAGGGTAAGGCTTGATTGTTAAGCTGCCAAGCTGCATAACGGTATCCGGATCGCCGATCATAAACTTGGAGAATTGTTGGTTCTCCAGTCTTGGCGCCCGCTGATAGGCGAACATCGATTGGAAGATCGGAGTGCGCGACGAGTTGCGATGTACCCCGACCTCATCGACGACAACTGCGAACGGAACGTCTTGATGCTGCATCGCTTGAAGCATCGTTTCTTTGACCTGATCGATCAAGGCTCGAACCGTCGTATGCCCGTCACAAGCGGCACGAACGGCAATCGGGTTCGAGAAGTAGCCGACGACATCCTCGTAAGCTGTCAATTGACGGCCTGCGGTCGGTATCCCAACGACAATATCGTTCTGCGACGTATATCGAAATAACAAGATATTATAAATGGCAAGCAGAACCGTGAATGACGTTACGCCGAATTGCCCTGCGGCCTCATCGATTCGCATAACGATCTTAGGATCGATCAGGAATCGAATGGAGTTGCCGTTGAACGTTTGTTTATGCGGTCTAGCATAATCGGTTGGCAGCTCAAGAAGCGGAAGCTCGCCTCCAAGAGCAGCTTTCCAGTAAGCAAGCTTAGATTCGCTTTCTGGGCCGTTCAACAGCTTGGACTGTTGTTGCATGAAGCTTTCGAAGGTGGCGCCAAGTTTAGGAAGCTGGCTTGGTGTACCGTGAAGGATGCTCGTATATAGAGCGGCTAATTCGTCAACAAGAATGGACAGCGACCAATAATCGCTCACAATATGATGAACGACCAATAGGACAATCGTTTCCCGTTCATTCTCGTACAGATGAAATCTCGCCGGCGATTGCTTCTCCAGCTGGAAGGGCACCTTGGCATGCTGCGCAACAAGCTCATAGATCTCCGAATCGGACAACTGGCTTACATGATGCAGATGCACAGGAAGCTCCAAGGTATGATGAACGACCTGCATCGGCTGCCCATCATGACCGGTTTCGAAGGTCGTTCTCAGCGCCTCGTGCCTGCGGGAGAGCTGTTGGATCGCCTCATTCAGCACATCGTAACGAAGAGGGGAGACGATTCTCCCCGAGAACAGGATATGATAAGCATGGCTATCGGGCTCGAGATGATAAACGAACCACATGGAGCTTTGTCCCTTGGATAGTGGAAAAGCTTTCTTGCTTTTGCTTTTCGTTTCAAGGATTTTACGCAGCATTTCACGTTTCTGTTCAGCTGTCTGCGGTGCATCTTGACGCATATCCTTCATGGGGCGATTCCTTTCATTCGTGATATCGTTGTAATAGCCGTTCGATTTCCTCATCGGTAAGGTCGTCCAATTGCTCCAGCAATTGCTCGGCATCGATGCTCTCTTCGACGGGCTGATCCGGCTTGGCGGCTTCGGGCGAGAAGTCCTGCTGCGCAGCCGCCGCGACTTCCTGCAGCTGCTGCTGTTGAACGATTGCGCCCAGCTTGGCTATTGAAGGTCCTTGCAGCAAGGAAACGAGAGGCAGTTGGATCCGGAAAGCAGAATCGATCTTCCGCTTGAGCTCCATGGTAAGCAGAGAATCAAAGCCCAGGGACAACAAAGAGATGTGCGGATCCACACGATCCTTCTGAATACGAAGCGTATTCGCCACCGCCTGCAATAAATACGATTCGATGTCGGCCGTTTGATTGTCGCTATCGGCAATTGCAATCGAAGCCCTGCTCTCTTCCGGTTGAATGGTCTCTTCTGCATAACGAACAGCGCTGACTTGAGGGTGCGGATATGCAGCGATCCGTTTCAACATGCGCAAGCCATCCTCGGGCTGAAGCAGCTTGAGCGCTCCGAATTGATGGCTGTCTTGCTGTTTATAACTGGACGCCATTCCTACCTCCGCCCATGGTCCCCAGTTGATAGAGGTTGCCTTCATGCCGAGCGATTGCCGATAATGGGCGAATGCATCCAAGAAGGCATTGCCGGAAGCATAAGCGGATAACATCGGCGAGCCGATAATCGTGGACGCCGATGAGAATAGAATAAAGGCGTCAAGCGGCTCGTCCTCCAGCAGTCTATGAAGATTGACGGTGCCTTCGATCTTCGGTGCAATAATGGAATGCCAAGTTTGCTCGTCCGTCAGGGCAATCGATTGCCCTTGCGCTATGCCTGCCAGATGATAGACCTGTCTGATGGAAGGGTAGTTCAGTTCCTTGAGACGTTCCTTTAATCGAAGCAGCGAATCTAGATTCGTCACATCAGCCGAACCGACCCATACGTTGGCTCCGAGCGCTTCGATGCGTTCGATTGCTTGTATGATCGGAAATACCGGATCCGCTTCCGGAATTCGGGACCACTCATCCCGATCGGGAAGTTGTCTTCTGCCGATAAGCGCAAGGTGCTTCGAACCTTGCTTCGCAGCCCACGTCGCCAGTGCAAGTCCGATACCGCCTAGACCGCCAGTAATAAGCCAAGTTCCCGTATCCGGCGCTATCGACTCGGCTTGCAATTGATCGTTCCTCGCTTCCGTAATCGGAAGCAGCTCTCTCTCATACCGGGCGCCATTGCGATAAGCAGCAAACGTACCGGCTATCGAGACGGATAGTGCCTTGGCCGCTTGGCTGGTTGCCTGCTCGACCGTCAAAGCCTTCGCGATGTCAATGATTCCGCCGAACAGCTCCGGCATCTCGACTTCGAGCGATCTGGCATAACCCCAGTAAGGGGATTGATAAGGATCAAGCTCTTCGCCGTTCTCTACGCACACGCCGCCGCTAGTTAAGATCCACAGCTGGAGCGGGTGACGGGAGCGGATGTCGATCAAATGCTGGGTTAGATGCACGGCACGGTAAAGCTTCTTGTTATAAATAGATGCCGCATCATCTGGTTCCGACGGTTGGAACAGAATGGCACGCGTTGGCCGGATACCTGTCTGCTCCGCGAACTGCATCAATTCATGCATCTGCTCGCGTGAAGCGATGTCCATCTCAATCAGGTTCGGTTCTAGCACCTGATACTCTGTTCCGGGGCGTACGATGATGCTGTCGCTCGCCTCTGCATATCGTTGCAAAGCTGCTGCCAATGCGGTGCCAAATGCGACTTGATCGGTAAATATAAGGTTCATGCCGGTGAGGCGGGCAGACGCTAGCCCATCACCGCCCGAACGGAGAACGAAGCGCGGCTCATACAGCAAGCTGTCGGCCTTGGTTTCAGGCATGATCTGGAAACAGACGCCTTCAAGCATGACGAGAACTTGACCATTGTCGTCGCATATTGTAATGTCACCGATCAATTGGTCCCCGCGCGTCTCGTTCGCTCTCTTGCGTGCGACGCACCAGACTTGATCCGGCAATTTCTCGTACATGCGAACCTCGTCGATGCCGGTCGGCATATAGACGCCGGATGCTTCGGAGCGTTCGGTCGCAAGCAGCGAATGCCCGCAAGCATCAAGAAGAGCAGGATGAAGCAAATAGGGATTCCTCTCATCGATTAAGGATGCCGCTAGTTCGATCTTGGCAACAATTTCGCTGCCGCCTGGTGCGGTCCATACCTGCTTAACGTTCTGGAAGGTTTCACCGTAGAAGAAGCCATACTTGAATAAGGATTGGTAGAATTGCTGACCGGATATCGGCTCGGAACAACGTTGGAGCAAGTCTGGAATATCCAGCGAAGGCTGCAGCAAGTCCGAGCCGGCAATCCGAGCCGTACCGCTTGCGTGCGCCAGCCATTCCGTGGTTCCTTGTTCGACTCGTGCGCTATGGATAGCGAATTCCACGAACGACTCTTCTGCTTTCAGTGAGAGATGAAGCTCGTACTCATGTTCCGGTTCCAGGAATAGCGCATGGGTCGTCTTCAGCTCGGACAGGACCAGGGCGCTGCTTCCGAAGCTCTGATGCAGAGCGCTCACGATCATCTCTACATATGCCGCACCCGGCAGCACGACAGCGTTCTGTATCACGTGATCGTTGATCCACGGGAACCGCCGCTCGCTGATGACGCTCTTCCATAGGTCGATCCGAAGAGGAGCGGGAAGGTTTTCTTGGCTGCCTAGCAGCCCGTTGGCATTGGCAGCGTATCCGGTTCTGCTTGCATGCAAGGAATGCCGATTGTTCGGCTCCAGCCAGTAACGCTCATGCTGCCAAGGGTAGCTAGGCAGCGAACACCATTTCCCTCCTTCGTGTATGGAATGCCAGTCGATGTCAATGCCTTGACAATAGAGTTGGCTGACAAGACGATTCAGCAGTTTGCGGTCATCTTCCGATTTGTTAAGCGTGTAGAAGGATTCTGCAGCTTTGCTGCGGGATTCGATGATTTGCTTAATCGGCTTAATCAGCACGGGATGAGGGGAGATCTCGATGATTATCCGGTCCCCCGCATGCAGCGCCTCATGGACCGCAGCTTCGAACAAGACGGGACTGCACATTTGGTGTGCCCAGTAATGAGGTGCAAAAGATCGGTCGTCGGAACGTTTGCCGGTAAGCGTCGAGTAGACGGGTATTGCAGGAGGCATTACGGCAATGCCGTTAATCTCGCTCTGCAGCTTATCTGCGTAGGTTAATAGCTGCCTGCTATGAAAAGCATAATTGACAGGCAGATACGTACAAGCAATCGAATGGTTATGCAGTTCGTTCTCGAATGCTCGAAGCTCGGTGTCGCTGCCGCACACGACAGTGGATTGAGGGCCGTTTACTGCCGCTATATCAACGGCGAGATTGGAAGTCGATAGAATTTGGGCGATTTCTCGCTCCGATGCCAGCACCGCAAGCATTCGCCCTCGTCCTGTAACTTCTTGCATATTGAGACTGCGATAATAGATGACCTTGAGCGCATCCGTCAGACTTAATGCCCCTGATAAGTAAGCGGCAGTCACTTCGCCAAGGCTGTGGCCGATAAGGCTGTTAGGACGAATGCCGAGCGCGAGCAGCTTGGCGGCGATGCCGACTTGAAGGGCGAATAGAGCGGGCTGCGCAATCGAAGTTTCGTTCATTCGGCTGTCAGCTTCATCTCGCTGCCATTCTTCCAGCAGCGAGATGCCCGATAGAGATTGGAAGACGTCGTTGCATTCGACTACGGCTTTTCGGAAAACCGGGTCACTGTTGAGCAAGTCCCGAGCCATTCCCCACCATTGCGGGCCTTGCCCCGAGAACACATAGCAGATGCGCTTTGCGGCGTAGCCTGCTTTGCCGGTGCAGATATCTACTGCGGCTGGTTTGCCATCGAGATAACCATTGAGCTGGACTATCAATTCCGCGATATCCTGGAATACGAAACAGATTCGATACGGATGATGCGTTCGTCTGACCGAAGCAGAATAGCAGAGATCGAGTATCGCTGCCGACTGATCCGATTGAATCCGTTCGAGGTAAGCCTGTACCAGCTTGCGTAGCGAGCTTTCCGATCTGGCAGAGAGCGGAAGGAGATGAGACATCGCGTCTATCGGACGTTGACCAGGCTCCAAGCGCTCGTCACCTGCAGGTGCTTCTTCTAGAACGACGTGGGCGTTCGTGCCTCCGAATCCGAAAGCGCTGACGCCAGCCAGTCTGGTACGGCTGCTTGTCCAATCGCGCCGTTCGGTTGCGACTTGAAGCGGTAGCGAATCGAAAGGTATATAAGGGTTCGGCTTATCGAAATGAAGGCTGGGAACGATCTGTTTGTGCTGCAGCATAAGCGCTGTTTTGATGAAGCCGGCTATCCCTGCGGCTGACTCCAGATGCCCGATATTCGATTTGACGGAGCCAACCAGGCAAGGTTCCTCCGGATTGCGCCCTTCCGCCAATACGGTTCCGAGCGCATTCGCCTCGATCGGATCGCCAAGCAGCGTTCCGGTACCGTGCAGCTCCACGTATTGAATGTCGCCGGGCTTGACGCCCGCATTCTGATACGCCTCTGCGAGCACTTTCTCCTGCGAGAATCGATTCGGCGCCATTATGCCGTTCGTGCGGCCGTCCTGGTTGACTGCGCTCCCTCGAATAACGGCAATGATCGGGTCTCCGTCCCGCTCGGCATCGCTTAACCGTTTCAATACGACGACGCCAACCCCCTCTCCTCGCGAGAAGCCGTTGGCTGCTGCGTCGAAAGTTCGAATGTTTCCATCGGCGGACAACACCCCGGCTTTGCTGAAGAAGACATGGCCGGCAGGAGATAGGATGATATTCACGCCGCATGCAATGGCGAGCGGCGAGGAGTCGCCCGATCGAAGGCTTTGGCAGGCCTCATGAATCGCAACCAGGGAGGAGGAGCAGGCTGTATCGATGCTAAGGCTAGGTCCTCTGAAATCGAAGAAGTAAGAAATTCGATTGGCCGTTATGGCCAATTGGCTGCCGGGACCGGTGAAGGCGTCAATATCATCGATATGCTGAATTTGCATATTGCCGTAATCTGCATTCATCGCACCGACGAATACGCCGACTTTGCGTCCCTCCAAGCTTGCTGGACGTATGCCGGCATGCTCGAGCGCTTCCCAACAAGTCTCCAAGAGAAGCCGCTGCTGCGGATCCATCTTGGCAGCTTCCCTTGGCGAGATACCGAAAAATAGCGCATCGAATTCGCGTACGTTATGCAGGAACGAGCCATGCTTTGACACTTTATAATCCAAATAATCGAAGTCATCCGGATTCCAGCGCTCGACCGGAATCGGCTCGATCATGTTCATTTGATTGGTTAGCAGATGCCAATATTGTTCCGGGTTGTCTGCTCCCGGTAGGCGGCAAGACATGCCGATCAGCGCGATAGGTTCCATAATTCCTCCCCCAGAAACTATTCGTTAGTTGCGAGAAGCCTTTGCGATAAATGTTCGGTCACGGCGTGAATGGTTGGATAATCCCAGAGCAAGGTCGCTTGTATTGGAATGCCGAGCCAGTCCTCCAAATCGCCAACAAAGGTGATGACATGCATAGAGTCGATCCCGAAGTTGGTGAAAGGATCGTTCGGATTGATTTCGTCCTCATCCAGATTCGTAATCTGGGCGATCTGGGTTGTAATCCAGCTCGTTATCTCTTCGCTCGTTAAGCTGAGGCGGCTCATAGACGGATTCGTCATGCGTAAGTAACTCCTTCCGATTTGAGAGATTTGGCAAATTGAATAGGCACGATTCCGAATGACTGTTCATCTAGCAGCCTTCGTTCCAGCTGCTGTGCAATAAGGTCGATGGACTGCGAACAGATGAGGGTTTCATTGAACAACAGCTTGCGAAGCGCCTTCTCCAGCCACAATCCTTGTTCGAAGAAAGCGTCGATGCGGTCCCGGTTGAAGTGCCACATGTAGAAGCAAGTCGCTGCGGTGTGCAAAGTAAAATAACGTTTGGCGTAATGCAGCTGTTTAGCGGATTTATCCTTCAACTGCCGAGCTTCGTCATTGAAATCGGTTTGAAGCGCTTGATATTGCTTCTGCAGCTCCCGAAGCAAGCTATTGAGCTCAGCTGATCGATCATGCTCGGTTTCAATTGTTGGAAGCGAAGCTAAGGTGGTCTCGATGAATTGAAGTGCATAGTTGAAGCCGTGGCTGTGAAGCTCGATGCGATCGGGGTTGATGAATTCCGTAATGGGTTCGTCCAGCGTGAAAATCTGGCTCATTACGCGCTGTACATGCGGTTGATCGAGCGGCCTGTCTCTAAATAATTGCTTCAACTGCAAGGCAACGCCATGCAATTGGGAGTGGGACCCGCCCTCGAATACATTGATAATGGGCACATCGCGGTAAATTTTCTGGAACAACCCCCATTGCAATTCCTCTCTCAGAAAGAAGCGCGAACCGAGAACCGATACAAGCCGGTGAATACTAGATTCCAATAGAGTAGGGACCATATATTTCACAATCGGCGACCATACGCTGATCTGATCGGTATTGAAATGCCAAGCGCGCATCGTCGCTGTTGTCAGACAATCGCAAATATAGATGTCCAGCAGGACGTCCGCCATAATGGCTCGGGCATTCTCGATCTCATAGAGGCTCTTGCCATATAGCTGTCTCTCCTTAGCGAATGAGAGCGTCGTACGCAGAGCGGTGTCCGCAGCGCCAAGCATAAGTCCGGCGCACAGCGAACGCGTAATGAGTGTGCTTCGCGTAGCTAATAGAAGGCCATCGCCTTCTTGGCCGATCAAGGTATCTTTAGAAACCTTACAGTTGTCAAATGAAATGCCGCTGAGGTCGTGAGCGCGCAAGCCTAACGTTTTGATTTTGGGCAGGTGATGGTACTCGTCGGCGTTAAGCTCCGGCTTGTTGATGAATAACATGGAGTGGCCTCTTGGCCCTCCGCCCGGAGAAGTTCTGACATAAAGCGATAGCGCATCGCTTCGCGTTGCGTGACCGACGGTCCATTTGTACCCATTCAATACATAATCGCTCTGGGAGCGGACGGCCGCCAGTTCATTGGCCAGCAGATCATGCCCGTGTTCTTTCTCCGAAAGCGCGAATCCCAGCTTCTTATGCTCCGACAGCAAACGAGCGACGAGCTGCTGCTGCTCTTGTGTACCTGCTAGCCACACGGGAATGGAGCCGAGCAGGCAGACGCCATTGGCCACTGCAACGGTCAGATCCCGCCGCGCGATCGATCTGCTCAGCGCCGTCAACTGCTCCAGCGATACGAGCCTGCCGCCTGCGAATGTCGGAATATGATATTGCTGATACCCCCAACGATTGATTACATCGAACAGCTCTTGCGGGTAGGTTTCTGTTTCATCGTGTTCAAGCACGTTCCGATAGGAGAACAAGTTGTCCGAGTCGTTAGGATCGCCGAGGTGCCGTTCCAATTGCTCAACGATTTCGTATTGGCGAAGCCGAGTCCTCAAGGGTTCACCTTCTCTCGTTCAGGAGTTGCTGAAGGCTGTACCCAATCCTCAACCACTCGATTGCGAATAACGGCGAGCAGGGCGGGAAGGGTTTGGTCTAGGAATAACGATTTGCATTGCTTTCGTTGAATTTTGCCGCTCGTTGTTTTCGGGACGCCTCCGGGATTGCAAATAATTAATCCATAGAGCTGAAGGGAGTGCTCCTCCGCTATTATCGCCCGCACTGCTTTCACAACAGGCAGTAAATCTTCTTTGCGGAACTGCTTCTCGATTTCGACGACGACGACGAGCTGTTCATCCTGCTGCTCATCCAGAACCGAGAACGCTCCGCAGGCATCTTTATTGAGATTGGGGTGGCTATGCACGACACTCCATTCGATGTCGTTCGGATAATGGTTCTCTCCGCGAATCATTATGATGTCCTTCAACCTTCCTGCAATGAACAGCTCGCCGGACTGCTTGAAGCCAAGATCGCCAGTCCGGAGGAACGAGACACCTTCTTCGCCTGCAATTCGAGCGCGGAAGGTCGATTCCGTAGCCTCGGGGCGATTCCAGTAGCCCTGCGCAACCGCGGCGCCCGCCATCCAGATTTCCCCTATTCGATCAGGCGGACATACGATCCCGCTATCGGGATCAACGATTTGCAGGTTAAGCTCATCGCTGATCGGGCCGCAGTTGACCAGCTCCGTCAGCTCGTTTACATTCGGGCCTGCCAAGAAGTCGTCAGAGGCGATGACGATTCTGTTCTGGAGCAATGGCTTCTTATGCACGATAAGCGACTTCGGCGCTTGGTCGGATTGTGCTCCAGAAACCATCAGCGTAGCTTCGGCAAGACCGTAGGATGGACAGAATGCTTCGCTGCGGAAGCCTGCACGGGCAAACCTATTGATGAAATTGCGGGCCGTCGACATCTTGATCGGTTCTGCCCCGCACAAGGCGTGCGTAAATGCGGATAGATCCAGTGCATCGATTTGCTCTTCTTTAATTTTTCTGGCGCATAGGTCATAGGCGAAATTAGGCGCAGCCGTGATGTTGCCTTTATGCTTCGAAATTGCATTCAGCCAGGTGATCGGACTTTGAAGGAATGTAACAGGGGATAACAGGACGCAGTGAAATCCGTTGCATGCGGAGCTGAGCATCATTCCGATTAGCCCCATGTCATGAAATAAAGGCAGCCAGCTGACGAATACCCCTTCAGCGGGGAAGCGATATGTATTTCTCATCATTCGGATATTCGTCATGATGTTATCGTGCGTCACCATGACGCCTTTGGGAGAAGAGGTCGAACCAGAGGTGTATTGCAGGAAGGCCAAGGTGTCAGGCTCGCAAGGGTGAATATCGAACGAATCGAGCTGCTGCACGTCCTCATCCACCGTTGGCGTTAACCAGACCGTATCCTGCTTCAGGTATTCCGAGTTTCTGAGCTTCAGGCTGTTGAGAACGTTAGGCGATGTTACAACGATGGCTGCTCCGGAATCATCCAGAATGGAGTCGAAGCGAGCGTCCTTCTTAGACGTTCTGGGAGGATATACAGGTACGGCTATAGCTCCAGCCATCAGACATCCGAAGAAGGAGTAGATGTATTCCAAGCTGCTATTATAAGCGATAATAACCCGCTCGCCGGCTGCGCCGTGTTCACGGAGCGTACGGGCAACGGAATAAGAGCGTTCAAACAGCTGCTGATAAGTAATCGTTTCTTCAACTTCGCTGTCCATAAACGTGAAAGCCTTATCATTTGCTTGGTTGTGAAACCGTTCCTCTAGCACCTGCGTGATAGTTGGCGGTAGTTGAAGCATTAGAATGTAAATTCCCTCCTTCTATTCAAATCGTTTTGAGCATTTGCGAGCATGGAGACATGGATGGATTGCACGATGTCAGAGAGGTAATCGTGTATGAAGAAATGGCCGCCTTCGTATGGCTTGTATGCGAAGCGATTGTCTGTATGGGCTGCCCATTGGGCTGCATCCTGATCGCTTACAGTAGCGTCCTGCATACCTCCGAATACGTGAATCGAGCTTCTGAGCTTCAAGAAATTGACTCGCGGCTTATAGTTCGAGCAGAGCATGAAGTCGGCTCGAATCGTCGGCAGTATGATGTTGAGCAGCTCCGGCTGCTCCAGAATTTCCTTAGGCGTTCCGCCCAAATCGCGAAGCTTAGTCATGATATCGTCATCGCTGTACGACCGCGGTAATGATAACCAGCCGTTGGAATGGGGAGAACGGCAAGCTCCGATGAACAAGTGCTCGGAGTAGAGTCCATGCAGGTTTTGTAAATAATAAGCAAGCTCGTAGGCGATAATCCCGCCCATGCTGTACCCCATAAAGCTGAATGGGCGCTCAAGCATAGGAAGGATCTGAGGGGCCAAGCTCTCGATGAGGTTATGTACATGCAAGAAGGGTTGTTCGAACAGCCGTTCATCTCGGCCGGGCAATTGGATCGCCACGACATCGATATCTGGAAGCAATGCGCTCCACCTTTTGTAGAAGGAAGCGCTGCCACCGGCGAAAGGCAAACAAAACAAGATCGCTTTCGCGTCAGGTTTAGGCAAATAAGAAGACGAAACCCATTTATTCTCCAAGGCACCACCCCTCCTGTCAGTATCTTTTTTTAATACTATATTTTTCTTTTTTGGAAATCAATATAATTTACAACTGTTATATAATTGGTAAATGATTGGTTGGTCCGAACATCGATTGGATAGCGTTCAATAACTTTCGGACCATGTGAACGAATATAAATATTGACAACGAACATTGTGGGAGGTAAAAGTATTAAGTGAGCAATTTACCACTTTTTGATTAATTTGTCGAAATTATGAAGAGAGAGGTCGCGATCGGAATTTGATTAAGAAAGGCTGCTGGATCTGCTCAGCAAGTGTACTCGAACTATAGTTGGGGGGAATTTGATGATGTCGGATTGGATCGATCTGTCGTCCAATCAACAGCGTATTTATACCTTAGCGCAGCAATCGAACAACTGCTCGTTCGTATCCCGATGCGTCATACGATTGCAGGCGAGGCCGAATGCGGACAGGCTGGCCGCAAGCATAAGCAGCGTATTGTCTTTATATGCCGTAGGAACGGGACATTCATTCGAAATTATGAAAGCGCCTTTATCGCATCTGAAGCAAGAAGCGATCTTCTCCGCGTCAGAGCAGGATCGACTGGATCCAAGGGCTCCTGTTCTTCGTTCGAGATTAATGATCGCAGAACCGGATAAGTGGTACCTCGCATTAGAGATTTCTTCGCTCTACGCCGATAAGCTGGGGCTGCGTGTCTTGGCTAAAGCGATTATCGAGCAATATGCCGGCGATTGTCCGAGCGAAGTCGAAATTGCGAATCGGCCAACCTATGCGATGGTCGCGGAGTGGAAGAACACGTTATGTTCCGATGTAGAGGGAATGCATGCAAGAGCGTTCTGGCGGAACCTGATGGATGACTGCGAACAGAGCTTGAGCTCTGCGGCGGCAGGGGAATCGTTCATCTCCGAGGCAATCGAGCTGCCGCTGCCGATCTCAACGTGGCAAAGCATGGATAAGCTGTGCCGCGCTAATGGCTGGAGCAGCCAGTCTTTCATATGGTCTTGCTGGCAATCGTTGATATGGCGTGCTAGAGGACGATATGAGGAACATAGCGGTCTGGTCGTTTCGGGGCGAAATTACGCGGAGCTGCTTTCCATCGTCGGTCCATTGTCTGCTTGTGTGCCAACAAAGAAATATGACCTCCAATCCCTTCGTTTTAACCATCTCGTATCCCAGCTGGAAGCGGATCTGTCGGAATTCGAACAATTCCAAGAATACTTTTCTTATGACAAATTTTACGAATCGACGGCCTATATTCCCATTCAGTTTGAATATGCTCAAGATGTCGACCCTCAGTGGGAACAAACATACAACGTTATGATCGTAAGCGAACAGGAGCTGTCGGATCGATTCGAGTTGAAGCTCGAGTATATCGATTCCATGCATAGACCTGTCATTCGGCTCCATTATAACAGCGGCAATCTGTCCTTGGGCAGTGCCCAAAGTTACATATCTTGTCTCCAGACGTTGATTATTCATGCGATTGCTAATCCCAATCAACCGATTGAGGAGCTCGAATGGTTGGATGATGAAGAAAAGCAGCGCATTTTAAAGGATTTTAACCCGTCGGAATCGCCGATCGTGGGCCTTTATGCCCATGAGTGGTTCGAACAGGCTGCAGCGGAAATGCCTGATCATGTTGCGATCATGTTCGGCGAAGAAGAGATTACCTATCGAGAGCTGAATCAGATGGCTAACCGGTTGGCGCACTGCTTAAGAGCGAAAGGCGTCACTACGGACACCTTGGTCGGGATTTACATGGAAAGAACGCCTGAATTGATTATAGGAATTCTCGGCGTGTTAAAAGCTGGCGGCGCGTATTTGCCTCTAGAAACGCAATACCCACCGGAGCGGCTCGCGTATATGCTGGAGGACTCGGCATGTCCGATCGTACTTACATCAAGCTCCGCGAGTCTTAATCCTCCGGCAGGTAATCACGAAATCGTTCGCGTCGACGTGACCCAGCTGCAAGATGGACCTCACGACAACTTGAAGATTCTTATCGATGACAAGGATCTTGCTTATGTCATCTATACATCCGGTTCGACCGGCAGGCCGAAGGGGGTCATGATTGAGCATCATGGTCTTCGCAATTACTTGTCCTGGTGTTCGCTTGCCTATAGGAGCAAGCATCGTAATCGTTCACCTGTGCATTCATCGATCGGATTCGATTTGACCGTAACCAGTTTGTTCACTCCCTTAATCTCGGGTGACGCATTGCACTTGGTTGTTGGCGATGATCCGCTGAGCATTGTCGATGAGCTTGCACGATTAAGCGGATTAGGACTAGTAAAGATTACGCCAGCGCATCTTGAAATATTGTCACGAATGCTTCCCGGCGATAAAGCGGCGAATTGGGCGGAAACGATCGTTGTCGGCGGCGAGCAATTGTACGGAGACAATCTAAGCTTCTGGCGGGAATACGCACCTAACACCGTCATCGTGAATGAATATGGACCGACAGAGACCGTTGTTGGCTGCTCCGTCGCTTCCTTCAGCGCGGAAGATCGGCAGACCGGCCCCTTAACCATCGGCAGACCTATTCCCAATATGAGAATCCACATTCTCGATTCTAAGCTTAGGCCTGTGCCGGTCGGGGTAGTGGGAGAGTTATATATCGGCGGGGTTGGCGTGGCGCGGGGGTATTTGAACCGAGAGGATTTGACGCGGGAACGTTTCATCGCAGACCCATACGGGCCGCCTGGCTCGAGATTGTATAGAACGGGAGACCTAGGCAGTTATAGGCAGGATGGCCAACTCGACTATCATGGACGAATGGATGACCAAGTGAAAATTCGCGGCTATCGAATCGAGCTGCAGGAGATCGAGGCTGTCGTCGTTGCATTCCCGGGCATTCGCGAGTGCGCCGTATTCGTCGATGAGAGCAACGGCGGGGATAAGTCGTTGAAGGCCTGCTTTGTTCCGGTCCATCATCCTTATGCCCAGCTTAACGACCTCCTCGCTTACTTGCACGCCAACCTGCCCGGCTATATGGTTCCGATTCAATGGGTATCGCTCCCTCGACTGCCGCTTACGATTAACGGCAAGGTTGACCGCAGCAAGCTTGTACAGCTTGCTCGTGAGCATCAAGCTGCGGAAGTAATGCCTGCAGAAGAACGAACACTGACGGAGGAAGCGTTAGTTTCCCTATACAGAAACCTCCTTGGCAAAGAAGCGATCAGTATTACGCAAAGCTTCTTCGAGCTTGGCGGCAACTCGATCCAAGCGATTCAGTGCGTTTCTCGCATACAATCCATGTTCGGCGTCGAATTTCCGCTGCGCGACTTCTTCGATTACCCTACGATTCGGCAATTGTCTTCTCATTTGGACCAACTGCTGGAGCAGCAGCTTGCGTCGGAGCTTGAAGGTCTGAGCGAAGAAGAGGTTTTGGCATTGCTGAAGGAAGCTGAGGATAGTCCTATACGCTGATCGCTGCGGGACCCAATTCTTCCGCTGCAGGTAGCGCTGGCTTCCAAGCCAAAGGGCTGCTTGTATCCGCGTGGGATAAAGCAGCCCTTTGATAGCATTATTGATTCACGATTACAGCAGCCTTACATTCCTAAGTTCACATAGCTCTCTCATTCGTTTGGGCCATACGGAATGTTGAACCTCGCCGATATGCGCTTTCTCCAGCAAGAACATACACAAGCGGGATTGACCGATTCCGCCGCCGATCGAGTACGGCAGACGACGTTCAAGAACGGCCCGATGGAAGTTAAGATGAATGCGGTCCATATTGCCGGCAAGCTCTAACTGCGACAGCAGCGCTTCTTCATCGACGCGGATGCCCATGGAGGAAATTTCGAAGGCGGATTGCAGCAGCGGATTCCAGACGACGATGTCGCCGTTCAACTGCCAATCGTCATAGTCGGGCGAGCGTCCATCATGCTTCATTCCCGATTTCAACGCCCCTCCGATTTGTCCGATGAACACGGCTTTGAATTGTTCGGCAATCAAATCTTCTCGCTGCTTAGGCGTTGCATTCGGATACCGGTCTTCAAGCTCCTGCGTCGTAACGAAGGTGATATGCTCTGGCAGCTTATTGCTGAAGAGAGGATAGTTCCGATTAATCTCGGTTTCGGTCTCTTTCATGCACTCATAAATGATACGAACTGTATCGTGAAGTTTGTTCGAATGCCGCTCGCTCCTGTCGATGACTTGCTCCCAGTCCCACTGATCGACATAGATCGAATGAAGATGGCCGACCTCTTCGTCTTTCCGAATGGCTCTCATGTCCGTAACCAAGCCCGTGCCTGGCGCCATGTCATACCTGCCGAGGGCCGTTCGTTTCCACTTCGCCAAGGAATGAACAATCTCGAGCTTCTCGGAATCAATGTGGGATGCTTGAAAGCTTACAGGAGCTTCGATACCGTTCAACTGATCGTTGACGCCGGTACCGCTTTCTAGAAATAAAGGGGATGACACGCGTTTCAGGCTCAGTCGGCGTGCGAGATTCTGTTCGAAGTTCAGCTTCACCAGATGGATAGCATCGTTTACTTCGGTCAAGCTCTGAGCGGAAACATAGCCCTCCGGAAGAAGCTTTTGTTCAGTTAGCATGAATGTAATTTACCTCCCATATTTTATATAATTTGTAATTCATATCTAGAATAGTGCAACGTAAATGAGAAAACAACATGTCCTGCAAATTTATTTTCATTAGTTTAATTTGTTAAACTCAATTCATAAATGGAGGGATTCATAATGTCATCAACAATGTCGATGAACATCCGCACGTATTTCTTGAATGAGGGACAACGCTTGCCGCTCGTTGTTGAACCGCTGGAGCCTAATATCAATGCGGTTGAATGGGCAGTGGACAATAAGGACTGGATCAGGAATCAATTGGCGGAATACGGGGGCGTATTGTTTAGAGGGTTCCGCGTAAAGGATGAGTCGGTATTCGAACAAATGATACATGGGCTTTCGGGCGAGCTGCTTGAATATAAAGAACGTTCGTCACCTAGAAGCCAAATCGCCGGCAATATTTATACATCAACCGACTACCCGGCGCATCAACGCATTTTCTTCCACAATGAAAACTCCTACGCACATGCCTACCCGATGAAAATTTCCTTCTACTGCAAAACCCCCGCTCTCAAATGGGGAGAAACGCCGATTGCCGACGTCCGCAACGTATACAAGCGCATTCCCGAGCCTATTCGCACGAAGTTCGAACAAAAACGAGTGCTGTACATTCGTAATTTCAAGCAAGGCGTAGGGTTGTCCTGGGAATCCGTGTTCCAGTCCTCGGACCCTAAGGTTGTCGAACAATACTGCAAGGATGCGGGATACGCTTTTCAATGGATGCAGGACGGCGGCTTGCGCGTCGCGCGAACAGGCCCCGCAGTAATCGAGCATCCGATTACGAAGGAGCCGCTCTGGTTCAATCATGCCGCGTTCTTCCATGTTTCCACGCTGGACGAGAGTATCCGAGAAGCGCTGCTGACCATCTATAAGCCGATCGAATTGCCGAACAACACTTATTACGGGGACGGAACCGAGATCGAGCCGGAAGTTCTGGATCTGATCAGGGAAGCGTACGATGCCGAGTCTATTAAGTTCACATGGGAGCTTAACGACGTGCTGCTGCTTGATAATCTAATGGTCGCCCATGCCAGAGAACGGTTCGAAGGTCCGCGCAAGATTCTGGTGTGCATGTCGGAATTAACAAAGGGCTAGAAGCGGCTTTTGGAACCTATTAAACGACTTCTATTAGGGTTCAATTGCCGATCCCTTATTGTACAAGGAGGCTAACGTATTGGTCGACTCGCGAAACACCAACGATGATTATCCTGTGCCTAATGCCAAACAAGCTTTGCTAGCCCGACTGAAGGAAATGAAGACGAGAGCAGCGGTTGCGACGCTGGATCATAACGGTCAGACAATCCAGTCTTCCCCGCTGGCTGCCAAGCCGCTTTCTTATAATCAGCGCAGCATGTGGTTTCAAGAGCAATTAAACCCTGGGCTTCCATCGTACTATGTCCCTCTAGCCATTCGTCTTGAGGGGGCGCTTGACAGCGAGGCATTAGAGCGGGCGCTGCTGGAGGTGATGAACAGGCACGAAATATTGCGAAGCCGATATGCCGTCGTTAACGGCATTCCCCATCAACTGGTGGACGATGACTTTTCCTTCCGATTGCTTCCTATCGAGATTCCTCCCGGTTCGGAGCGGGAATCGAATCTTGCGTCTACGCTCCGCAAGGAAGCGTGCAGGCCGTTCCATTTAGAAGAAGGGAATCTAGTTCGCGGTTTGCTTGTTCGTCTTGGCGAGAAGGAGCATGTCCTATTCCTGACGATGCATCATATGGTTACGGACGGATGGTCTGTGGGCGTTCTTCTAAGTGAAATGAAAGCGCTGTACGAAGCGGAACTGGCAGGCCGGCCGGCCCAGTTGGCCCCACTTCACATTCAATATGGCGATTACGCGGTATGGCAGAATGAGACGGCCAACTCGGAAGCAATGAAGGGGAAGCTGGCCTATTGGAAGGAGCGGCTGCAAGGAGCCCCTAAGCTGCTCGATTATCCGCTTGATTATGCAAGGCCAAGAGCGGCGAGCGGGGCGGGCAAGTCGATTGCGTTCCAGCTGCCTGAACAGAAAGTGAAGGCATTGACTCAGATTGCGCAGCAAGAGAATGCTACGTTATTCATGGCTCTGCTGGCTTGTTATCATATGCTGCTATCCAAATTAGTAAGGGGGAATGACATCGTAATTGGGATTCCGTCGGCCAACCGCGAGTTGGTCGAGACGGAGCCACTGATCGGCAACTTCGTTCACACGTTGCCGGTCCGCATCGATTCGGAGGGCTTGCACTCATTTGGTGACATGCTCCAACATGTTCGGCATGCAACAACGCAGTCTTATCAGCATCAAGACGTACCGCTGGAATTAATCGTCGATGCGATGGGCGTCGCGCGTGATATCAGCTACACGCCGTTGTTTCAGACGCTGTTCGCGTTCAATAATACGCCGATTTCCGCATTGGCATTCGGGGGGCTTGTGGCGAGTCATCTGCATGTGGATACCAACACGGCTAAGTACGACGTCAGTATGGATCTATGGCCTACAGCGGAAGGACTGTCCGGCCGATTGGATTACAGCACCGATTTATTCCGAGACGAGACCGCTCAACTCATGCTGAATTATTGGTTGAGAATCGTTGACGCCGTTATTCAGTCGCCTGCGCTTCAACTGCAACAGCTGTCGTTGACGACGGAGGATGAGAAGAAGCAGCTGTTGGAGATGGCGGCGCCAAGCCGAGTCAACCGTGATGCCGATCTGTATGGTCTGCATCGCCGCTTCGAAGAACAAGTGGAACGGACGCCTGATGCTGCTGCATTATTCTGCGGCGGAGCGAGTTGGACGTATGGACAGTTGAATGAAAGAGCCAATCTTCTAGCATGGCAGCTTCGGAAGGAAGGCGTGACTGCGGGAACGCTCGTCGGTTTATATATGGCCAGAACAATGGATACCGTCGCTTCCATAATCGGCGTGCTCAAGGCTGGCGGCGCATACGTTCCTATCGATCCGAATAGCCCGAAGGATCGAATCTCGTATATTTTGGAAGACGCAGGTCTATCTGTCATCGTTACAACGTCCCGGCTGGCCGCGAATTTGTCCGATCTGCCTTGCACGCTCGTGGACATGGATAATCTCGATTATGAGGCAGACAAGAGCAATTTGGAGATAGCGGTCGATCCGGAACAACTCGCTTATATTATTTATACTTCCGGCTCGACGGGCAAACCCAAAGGCATCGAGATTGAACATCGCAACGTAGCGCGGCTGTTTACCTCGACTGAAACGTTCTATCGATTCGGCAGAGATGACGTCTGGACGTTGTTCCACTCCTTTGCATTCGACTTCTCCGTATGGGAAATGTGGGGCGGATTGCTGTACGGGGGCAAGGTTGTCGTCGTGACATATGAGGAAAGTCGAAATCCGGAAGCGTTCTATCGTCTGCTTATCGAAGCGAAAGTGACCGTATTGAATCAGACGCCAACGGCATTTCGTCAATTGCTGGCAGCGGAGCAGGAGGCATTGAATCGCGGCATTCCGCTTGTACAATCGCTTCGCTGGATTATTTTCGGAGGCGAGTCGCTGGAATTCCACATCCTGAAGCCGTGGTTCGAGAGACACGGAGAAGGCCGCACTGCGCTCGTGAATATGTACGGCATTACGGAAACGACAGTTCACGTTACCATTCAACCGATTAACGCTTCGGATGTGGACGAACGGAACTCCCTCATCGGGCAGCCGATTGAAGATTTGCAGCTCTATCTATTGGACGAGAACAGGAATCCATGCCCGATCGGCATTCCGGGAGAGCTCTATATCGGGGGAGCCGGATTGGCAAGAGGCTACTTCAACCGCCCGGAATTAACGAAGGAACGGTTCATCGCGAATCCATTCGCAGCGGGGGGACGACTCTATCGAACGGGCGACTTGGCAAGAAGATTGCCGGACGGGAATGTCGCTTATATCGGACGTGTCGATCATCAAGTCAAAATCCGCGGGTTCCGCATCGAGCTGGGCGAAATCGATTATCAGCTTAGCCTGCATCCTCATGTGCGTGATTGCGCATCTGTCATCCATGAAGACGAAGGAGGCAATAAGCGGATTTCTGCCCTTGTCGTACCTGAGGGGGAACACCGGCTGACGATATCGGAGCTTGGCATTTTTCTCCGGAGATCGCTCCCGGACTATATGGTCCCGCAGCTCTTCGTATTCGTTGACAGCATTCCTATGAATCATAACGGCAAGATCGACGTTACCGTATTGAATACCTACACTTACGACCGCGGCGATATGGGTATTTCTTGGGAGCCTCCGTCAACGGAAGCCGAGTCGCTGCTGCACGAAGTATGGATCGAGGTATTGGCTGGCACGGAAATCGGGGTCAACGATAACTTCTTCATGTTAGGCGGCGACTCCATCCGGGCCATTCAAGTCGTGGCGCTATCGAAGCAGCGAGGGCTTAATTTTACGCTGCAGCAGGTGTTTCTGCATCAGACGATTCGCGAATTGGCAGAGGTCTCCAGTCAGCAAACGACAGCCGACGATGTATGTCCGAGGACGCAGCGGTTCCACCGAATAGCGGAGGAAGATCGTTTGCGGATGCCTGAGGACGTGGAGGATGCTTATCCGCTGACGCAATTGCAGCTTGGGATGATCTACCACCTGGAATACAGCGACGATTCCACCTCGTATTTCAATACGACGGGTTTCAAGATTCGGGGAGAGCTCAAGAGAGAAGCGCTTCAGCAAGCGGTAGACGAAGTTGTGCGCAGACATGCCGTTCTTCGGACTACCTTCGACTTCACTTCTTATCGCGAACCGCTGCAGTTGGTGTATCGCGAAGCGAGTTTAATGCTCGAATTCGAAGACATCAGCGCCTTGGGCGCAGCGCAGCAAGAAGCTAGATTAGCGGCGTGGAACAAGGAGGAAATGCGGCGTCGTTTCGACCTGAAGCAAGCACCGCTGCTTCGAATCATGGTTCATGCGCTGAGCAAGGAAACGTTCCAATTCACGATTACCGAATGTCACGCCATATTGGATGGATGGAGCTTGACCTCCATTATGCGCGAAATATTCGATGTCTATCTACATTCGTTGAATGGAGGGGCTGCGCTTCCGTATGAACAACCAAGCCTCTCTTTCCGGGATTATGTCTGGTTGGAACGGGAGTTAATGGAGACGCCGAGACTGGAAAATTATTGGAAATTAAGGATGCTTGATTATAAGCCGACGACCGTGCCTCTATGGGACCCCAAGCAAGACCTTCCTGCGGAGGATCGGAGCTTCCAGCGTCGTCTGCAGTTTTTCTCCCATGAGCTTCAGCGCGGGATTCAAAGCTTGTCGGGCGAACTGAACGTACCGATCAAATACATTTTGCTGGCTGCGCATTTCAAGGTACTAAGCGTGCTCAATGGTCAATCCGACGTCGTGACGGGCGTCGTGGCGAATGGCCGTCCGGAAGGCGAAGACGGGGACCGCGTCAGAGGGCTATTCCTTAACACGCTGCCTTATCGCGTGGACGTAGGCAATCGGACATGGCAAGAGCTCATCCAGGCCGTGTTCGCGGCGGATGTCGAGATGATGCCGAATAGAAGGTATCCTTTGTTTGCGATTCAGAAGGCGTTGGGCGGCGAAGAGTTATTCGATACAAGCTTTAACTTCGTCCATTTCCACGAGCTTCGTCAGATTGAGCGATCCGGCCAGCTGGAATTCCTCGACCTTACCGAGGTCGCGGATACGAACTTCCTGCTGCAAGCGGCATTCAGCATCGTACCGATGACGGGCGGCATCCTGCTTATGCTGGATAGCGACGGCAGTCGTATTACGTCCGAGCAAAGCGACGCTATCGCTGGTTATTACATGAGGACGCTTGAAGCGATGGTGCGCAATCCGGCTCAACCTCATCATGCGTTCAGTGTGTTATCCGAACGTGAGCGGGCGGAAGTGCTTGGCGAATGGAGCGAAGGACCACGTGTCATGGCGGCAGAGCCGCAGCTGATCCATCGTTCCTTCACAGCGCAGGCGAAGCGTACGCCGGAAGCGGCGGCGATCGTGGACGAGCAAGTCGCGATGACCTATCGCGAGCTCGACAGACGATCGGATGTATTGGCGAGCATCTTGGCCGCCAAGGGCATTGGACCGGAGATGCGAGTCGGCTTATGCGCGGATCGTTCGGCGAGACTGATCGTCGGCATGCTCGGCATCCTGAAGGCGGGAGGCGCATACGTGCCGCTCGACCCTGCCTATCCGCAGGAACGGCTTGCGTTCATGCTGGCGGACAGCTCGGCTTCGGCGCTCGTCACCGAGCGGGGGCACGAGCAGCGTTTCGCGAATTACCGCGGGGACATCGTGCTGCTCGATGAGCTTGAAGCGGCTGCCGACGCGGACGCGAATGCCGATACCAATACAGATACAGATACAGATACAGGTGTGATCCAGCCAGCTTCAGCAGAGCCTCATCATCTGGCGTATGTCATGTACACATCGGGTTCGACCGGTCAGCCTAAGGGCGTCATGATCGAGCATCGGAACGTCATGAACTACGTCGACTGGGCCGCGGCGCATTACCGAGGGACAGAAGGAACGGGAGCGCCTGTCCATTCGTCGCTCGCCTTCGACTTGACGGTCACGAGCGTGCTCGTGCCGCTGCTGTCCGGCACAACCGTGCGGCTTCTGCCGGAAGGCAAGCGGCTGGCGGCGGAGGAACTGGCGGACACGTTGCGAGGGAAGGCGGACTATACGCTCGTGAAGCTGACGCCTGCGCATCTTGGCGCGCTAGGCCATCTGCTGTCGGAAGCCGATGGGGCGGAGAGCGCCCGAACGCTCGTCATCGGCGGCGAACAGCTGCTGGGCGAACAGCTGCGATACTGGAGAAACCATGCCCCGAACATTCGGCTCATTAACGAATATGGACCGACAGAAACGACGGTCGGCTGCTGCATCTATGAAGTGCAGCCTCAGGATCCATCGACGGGGGCAGTGCCGATCGGCCGTCCGATCGCGAATACGCGGTTGTATATTCTGGACGAGCGGATGCAGCCAGTGCCGGTCGGCGTGCAGGGCGAATTGTACATCGGCGGAGCGGGCGTGGCGCGCGGCTACTTGAACCGGCCAGAGCTGACCGAGCAGCGGTTTGTTCCCGATCCATTCGACGCCGAAGGCGGACGGTTGTATAAGACCGGCGACTTGGCGAGGTACCGAATGGATGGCGTAATTGAATATCTGGGACGGATGGATGATCAAGTCAAGATAAAGGGTTACCGCATCGAATTAGGCGAGG
Source organism: Paenibacillus sp. CCS19 (assembly GCF_033239625.1). Classification (NCBI taxonomy): domain Bacteria; kingdom Bacillati; phylum Bacillota; class Bacilli; order Caryophanales; family Paenibacillaceae; genus Paenibacillus; species Paenibacillus sp. CCS19. The sequence goes on along the minus strand of NZ_BTCK01000019.1, from coordinate 42,117 downwards.
TCGAAGCGGCGCTTGTGCGATGCCCAGGCATACGTGAAGGAGCGGCGGCTGTTCGCACCGGCCAATCAGGCGACAAGCTGCTGGCGGCCTATCTGGTGCAGGACGATGAGGCGAAGTCAGGCACGAACGCAGCGGCGGTTCGAGAATGGCTGAAGGAGCGCTTGCCGGAGCATATGGTGCCGACGGCGTATCGGTTTATGAATAAGCTGCCGCTGACGATCAATGGCAAGGTGGATCGCGCGTCGCTGCCAGATCCCGAAGTGCCTGAACGGGAAGTAATCGAAGCAGCGTCCGAGGCGCCGAGAACCGAGATGGAGGAGAAGCTGGCTGCGATCTGGAGCGAGGTGCTCGGCGTGCCGCATATCGGCCTTCACGACAATTTCTTCGAGCTGGGCGGAGACTCGATCATGGCCTTCCGAGTCGTATCGATCGGCAATGCCAGAGGCATTCAATTGAAGCCGAAACAGCTATTCGAATGGCAAACCGTCAGCCGATTGGCGAAGGTTGCTTCTTATATTAATGGCGTAACGCCAGCCAATGATGACAAGGTGACGGGTGAGTTGAAGGCAACGCCGATCATTCGATGGTTCTACGACCAGAACATACCGAATCGATACCATTACAATCAATCGATGTTCATCCAAGTTCCTGGCCATATCGGCGAGGCGCAGCATCGCGAGATCTTGCAAGCGCTAATTCGGCATCATGACGCGCTGCGCATCCGAATGGATGTCCTTAATGATAGTCCCGTCCTGCGGCAAGCAGAGGTGAATGAAGAGCAGGACCCCCTCGTATGGATTGATGTGACCCATACAGAAGAGAAGGATATGCAGCAGTTGATTGAGTCGACCTGCGAACGATTGCAGCGAAGCTTGAATTTGGCGAACGGGCCAATCATGCGAGCAGGGCTGTTCTTCCGAGGCGTGGATCAAAGCGCATATTTGCTCCTTGTTGTCCATCACTTGGCCGTAGACGGCTTATCGTGGCGCATTCTTCTGGAGGATTGGCAAACGGCGCATAGTCAGCTCCAACAACGGAATTCGATTCAGCTTCCGAACAAAACTGCGTCTTTCCAGCGCTGGGCGGATATGCAGCATGAAGCTGCTCAGACGGAGCAAGTCAAGAAGGAGGCGGCATTCTGGAAGTCCCAAGTATCGGACGACAGCGCAGCAATTCCGGTGGATTGGCCGGAAGGCGACAACCTCGAACAATATAGCGGACGAATTACGATTGAGCTGGGAGAGGAAGAAACCCGAAATCTGTTATCGGATGCGAATAAAGCGTATCGTACGCAAATTAACGATCTGCTGCTAAGCGCGTTAGTCTCCAGCATGGAACCATGGACACTGCGTCCAACCTTGTCCATCGATCTGGAAGGACATGGACGGGAAGAGATCGGGACGACGTCAATCGATGTAACGAGAACGGTCGGATGGTTTACTTCGATGTATCCCGTATTGTTGGACAAGTCGGGGAAATCCGGTCCGGGAGAGACGCTCGTCGCCGTCAAGGAACAGCTGCGTCGAATCCCGAACAAAGGGGTTGCCTATGGCATGCTTCGGTACTTAACGACCGACCCGGCGATATCGGAAGCGCTTGCCTCGCTTGCACAGCGATCGGTTCGATTCAATTATCTAGGACAGTATCAATCACCGGACGAAGAACAGTCCGACAATGGGTTAGCGCCTTATCGATCAGGAGCAATGGTCGATCCCGGCAGCGTGAGTTCCCATCTGCTAGGCATCGACGGATGGGTCGTATCAGGCAAGCTTCATCTATCCTGGACATTCAGCGAGCGCAAGTTCCGTAAGGAGACGATTCAGAAGGCAGCTGATCGTTATCTAGAAGAGCTGCGTAAGCTGATCGCCCATTGTCTTGAAGTGAAAGAGCCTGCTTTCACGCCGTCCGACTTCCCGAATGCCCGGATTTCGGCTGACGATTTGAAATCCATCTTGAATAAATATTCGTTGAAACAAGGAGGGGCTTAGAGCATGAAGACTTCCCAAATTGAAAATATATACGAGTTGACGCCCGTTCAGAGAGGCATGTTGTTTCACAGCATCAACGAAACGGATTCGGAATTATACGTTGCCCAATTCAGATATACCTTGCAAGGGACGATCAAGGAGGCAGCCTTCGAGCGCTCCTGGAATACGATTGTGCAGCGCCATCCGGTGCTGCGATCCGCTTTCGTCTGGGAAGCCGTCGAGAAGCCGCTGCAAATCGTATTCGATCATGTCGACATTCCGATTGCGAAGCTGGACTGGCGGCATTTGAGTACGGATGAGCAGCATTCGGCCTTGCAGCGTTTTGTGGAAGAGGACCGTAAGCAAGGATTTGACATTACGAATCCGCCGCTGATGCGGCTGACGTTGATCTCGCTTGGACAAGATTCCTGCCACTTAGTATGGACGACGCACCACTTACTGCTGGATGGATGGTCGCTCGGCATTTTGTCCAAGGAGCTGTTCGCCTGCTATCGTGCTTATTCCCAATCAGCGGAACCGGAGCTCGCGCCTGTTATGCCATTCTCCTATTATGTGAACTGGCTGCAAAGCCAGGATGAAGCTGCCGCGCAATCGTATTGGGAGCAAGCGTTGAGCGGCTTTAATAAGCCGACAGCCTTGCAGATCGGGCAGCAAGCGGATACGGCCGACGCTGTCATTCGGATCGATGAACAGAGCTTCATGTTGTCCGCAGACGCGACCTCGAAGCTGGTTTCGTTCACCAGAGAGCATCGAATTACGCTTAATACGGCCATTCAAGGCGTCTGGGCGCATCTGTTAAGCGTTTATAGCGGCGATAAAGATGTTGTGTTCGGCGCGACGGTATCGGGACGGCCGGCGAGTCTGCCTCGGGTTGATGAAGTCGTCGGCATGACGATCAATACGATTCCCGTGCGCATTCAACTTCATGATGGGGAGTCTATCACCGCCATGCTGTCTCGTATTCAACGTGAGCATGCGGAGGCGCTGCAATATGAATTCACGCCGCTGAGCAGCATTCAGCGTTGGAGTCCGCTGCCTGCCGGCGTTCAACTGTTCCAGAGCATTGTCGTGTTCGAGAACTTCCCGATTGACGAATCGTTGACGGAGCGGGCGAAGGACATCGGTCTCGTCGATATCGATGCAACGGTTCGAACGAATTTCCCGCTGACCATCACGGTCGTGCCGGGAGAGCGTTTATTCGTTCGGATGGAGTACGACATTCAGCGGTTTAGCGATTCCGATGTGAACAGGCTGTTGAAGCATATGGGCTTGGTGTTGGAAACGATCGCGCAAGATTCGACCAAGCTTGCTGCGGAGCTGCCAAGTACGACCCTGCAGGAGCGGACGCAAATGCTCGCGGAATGGGGAGAAGGACCAAGCGTCACGGCAGCAGAGCCGCAGTTGATCCATCGTTCCTTCGCAGCGCAGGCGAAGCGTACGCCCGAAGCGGTGGCGATCGTGGACGAGCAAGGCGAGATGACCTATCGCGAGCTCGACAGACGATCGGACGTATTGGCGATGTGCTTGGCTGCCAAGGGCATTGGACCGGATATGCGAGTCGGCTTATGCGCGGATCGCTCGTCAAGTCTGATCGTCGGCATGCTCGGCATTCTGAAGGCGGGAGGCGCCTATGTGCCGCTCGACCCGGCCTATCCGCAGGAGCGGCTTGCGTTCATGTTGGAAGACAGCTCGGCGTCGGTGCTTGTCACCGAGCGGGGGCACGAGCAGCGCTTCGCGAATTATCGCGGTGACATCGTATTGCTCGACGGGCTTGAAGCTGTTGCTGGCGCGGACGCCGATACTGATGCAGATGCAGGTGCGATTCAGCAGCCAGCTTTAGCAGAGCCGCATCATCTAGCGTACGTCATGTACACATCGGGTTCGACCGGTCAGCCTAAGGGTGTCATGATCGAGCATCGGAACGTCATGAACTACGTCGCCTGGGCCGCGGCGCATTACCGAGGGACGGAAGGAACGGGAGCGCCTGTTCATTCGTCGCTCGCCTTCGACTTGACGGTCACGAGCGTGCTCGTGCCGCTGCTGTCCGGCACAACCGTGCGGCTTCTGCCGGAAGGCAAGCGGCTGGCGGCGGAGGAACTGGCGGACACGTTGCGAGGGAAGGCGGACTATACGCTCGTGAAGCTGACGCCTGCGCATCTTGGCGCGCTAGGCCATCTGCTGTCGGAAGCCGATGGGGCGGAGAGCGCCCGAACGCTCGTCATCGGCGGCGAACAGCTGCTGGGCGAACAGCTGCGATACTGGAGAAACCATGCCCCGAACATTCGGCTCATTAACGAATATGGACCGACAGAAACGACGGTCGGCTGCTGCATCTATGAAGTGCAGCCTCAGGATCCATCGACGGGGGCAGTGCCGATCGGCCGTCCGATCGCGAATACGCGGTTGTATATTCTGGACGAGCGGATGCAGCCAGTGCCGGTCGGCGTGCAGGGCGAATTGTACATCGGCGGAGCGGGCGTGGCGCGCGGCTACTTGAACCGGCCAGAGCTGACCGAGCAGCGGTTTGTTCCCGATCCATTCGACGCCGAAGGCGGACGGTTGTATAAGACCGGCGACTTGGCGAGGTACCGAATGGATGGCGTAATTGAATATCTGGGACGGATGGATGATCAAGTCAAGATACGGGGTTATCGGGTTGAATTAGGCGAGGTTGAAGCGGCGCTTGTGCGATGCCCAGGCATACGCGAAGGAGCGGCGGCTGTTCGCACCGGCCCTTCAGGCGAGAAGCTGCTGGCGGCCTATCTGGTGCAGGACGATGAGGCGAAGCAAGGAGCGAATGCAGCAACGGTTCGGGAATGGCTGAAGGAGCGCTTGCCGGAGCACATGGTGCCGACGACGTATACGTTTATGGATCAACTGCCGTTAACGGTCAATGGCAAAGTGGACCGCTCGTCGCTGCCGAATCCTGAAGCGCCGCCTGAGCAAGCCGAGAGCGAAGCTCAACAACAAGAGGCGCCAAGAACGGAGCTGGAAAAGAAACTGGCCGGAATCTGGAGCGAGGTGCTTGGTTTGCCGCAGATCGGCCTCCGCGACAACTTCTTCGAGCTCGGCGGAGATTCGATCCTAGGTATCCAGATTGTTGCGAAGGCGCATAAGCAAGGAATCCATTTTAGCCCGACTAAGTTATACAGCGCACCTTCGATAGCGGAATTAAGTGTTGCATTGAGCGAAGAGATCATCGAGGCCGCTTCCGTCGAAGCCGAAGACCAAGCCGAGCGGAAGCTGCTGACGCCGATTCAACGGTGGTTCTTCGAAACCGAAGGCATCCGCGTACCGAATTATTACAATCAATGCATGCTAGTAGAAGCGCAGATCGGGGTTCGTTACGAGGGGCTTCAGGCTGCCGTCGCTGCATTGATTGAACACCATGACGCATTGCGCTTTGCCTACCGGAAGGACGACTCCACTCATGAATGGTACGCAGAGATCGCGCATGTCCATCCTGAGCTGCTCTGCATACGCATTGACTTATCGCAGCTTACGGAAGAGGAGCAGGCCGCTAGTCTTGTCGAGCATTCCGAGAGGCTGCAATCGCAGCTTCAATTAGAGCGGGGCTCGCTGTTCCAGGCCGTATGGTTCGATTGCGGTCATGATCGTCCGAGTCAGGTGCTGTTCATCGCTCACCATCTCGTGACCGACGGCGTGTCCTGGCGAATTCTGCTGGAAGATCTTGCCCAAGCCTATGAGCAGTATGAGCAAGGAATGAAGCTTGCATTGCCTGGAAAAACAACATCCTTGCACGCATGGAGCAAGCACCTTATCGGCTATGCAAGCTCCTTGGAAATGTTGACGGAGCAGGCATACTGGACGTCTCCAGAAGGGGCTGCCTCAGCGCTGACGCTGGATATGCCGGAAGGTACGAACGAGGAAGCGTCGGCTTTATTGATAAGAGAGCAATTAAGCGAAGAAGAAACGCTCGCGCTGCTGCAGCAGATTCCGAAGCTGAACAAGCTGCAAATGAACGATCTGCTTCTAGCCGCTTTGTGGCTGACCTATCGGCATAAGACCGGTTCAAGCACGCTCCATGTCGAGATGGAAGGCCACGGCCGGGAGGATTTGTTCGACCATGCAGATCTATCCCGGACGGTGGGCTGGTTCACCTCTACCTATCCGTTGTCCCTTCATGTGGATGATCGGGAAGGCGAGGGCGCATTGCTTCGCCAGGTGAAGGAACAACTTCGCAAGGTGCCGAACAAAGGAATCGGTTATGGCGTGCTTCGCTACTTGCACCCGGATGAATCGGTAAGAGCAAGATTGAGGAACCGGCAGAAGCCGCAAATCATTCTGAATTACTTGGGCCAATTCGACCAACATCAAGCAGACAGCAGCCGTTTCTCCATCTCGCAGCACAATATCGGAAGGAACCGGCATGCGTCAACGATCAGAACCCACGAATTGCATTTGGACGGGTTCGTACTGGATAAGAAGCTGCATCTCATTCTGACTTACAGCGCGAATCAGTTCTATTCTGCGACCATGGAAGGCTTCATGGCATCGTTCAAGGAACAGCTGCAACGGTTGATCTCGTATTGTTTATCCACTGAGGAGACACGAGAAGAGGAGCAGGATTTCCTGTCCCAGATGAATCAGAATGACTTGCTCAGCATTATGAAACAAATCCAACAGGCAGAGGGTGAGTGAGCCGCTCGTGAATAAAGCGACAATCGAGGACGCATATCCTTTGACACCACTGCAAGAAGGACTCTTATTCCATACGCTGTATGAACCGGAAACGGGCGTATACATCGTTCAATCGACGCTCGATTTTCAAGGCCGAATGGATATCCCCGCTTTCGTCCAGAGCTGGAACGAAGTGATTCGACGGCATGCAGCGCTGCGCACGACTTTTCATTGGGAGGACGTCAGCGCTAACGTTCAGGCCGTGCATAGCGCGGCCGATGTGCCGATGCGGATGCTGGATTGGCGGACGCATGACCATGATGCCCAGCAGGCGATGATGTTCCATACGTTGAAGCACGAGCGCAGAGATTTCTCGCTCTCATCCGCTCCGCCTGCACGTTACCTCCTCATTCAATTAACGGAGGATGTTTTCCGGTTCGTATGGACCTACCATCATATCATTCTGGATGGATGGTCGGTGGGAATTGTATTAGGCGAGGTGTTCGAGGTTTACCGGCAGCTTCGGGCAGGCGGACAGGCTGCACTGCCGCAGCCGCCTTCGTACCGAGACTACATCGTCTGGCTCAAGAAAAGAAGGATGGACCATGCGAAGGCGTATTGGCAATCGGTTCTTGAAGGCTTCACGGAAACGACGAGCTTGCCGGACGCCAGGCTGAAGGCAGGCGATCCGTCGATAGAAGCGGAGAAGCTGACTTTCTCCGCAGCAGAGAGCAGGCAGCTGGAATCGTTCGCCAGAGAACAACGAATAACCGTCAACACGCTGTTCCAGACCGCATGGGCACTGCTTCTAAGTACATACAGTGGCAGCACGGATGTCGTCTTCGGCACCGTTGTATCGGGCAGGCCGCCCGATCTGCCTGGGGCGGACAAGATGGCAGGGCTGTTCATTAACAGCTTGCCCGTACGCATCACTTACACGGTTGAAGACAAAGTCGCCGAGCTGCTGAGGCGCGTCCATGTGGAACAGGCGAAAGCGCGGGAGTATTTCCATGTGCCGCTAACGGAGATTCATCGTTGGAGCAGCTTAAATCGTCAGCCGCTGTTTCAAAGTTTGCTTCTATTCGAGAATTTGCAGCGCAACGATGTTTTTGGCGTGCAGGATGAGGAGATTACGTTCCGGTCGCTGCACATTGATGAACAAACGAATTATCCGATGACCGTTACCGTTGCGCCGGAGGACGAATACGTCATTCTCATGCAATATGACAAGAACTGGTTCGAAGCGGCGTCCGTGAATCAACTCATTCGTCAATTGCGTGCTTTAGTGCTGGATATGGCCAAGCGCCCTGAGGCTGAGGCCGGCAGTTTGTCCATGCTTACCGAGCAGGAGCTGGCCGTCCTGTTGGAGGCGCATGGGCGAACGAAAGCCCGCATTCCGAAGGGCGGCATCCATCAGCTGTTCGAAGCGATGGCGGAACGATATTCGGATCAGCCGGCTGTTAGATTCCAAGATGGCGTCTTATCGTATGACGGGCTCAATCGCCGTGCCAATCAAATCGCTCATCGGCTGCAAGCGATGGGCGTCCAGAACGGCTCGCTTGTTGCCATATGCTTAGAGCGTTCATCTGATCTGGTGGCAGCCGTACTAGGGGTGTTGAAGGCGGGGGGCTGTTATGTGCCTCTCGACCCTGCTTATCCGGCAGATCGGTTGAATTGGATCGTTGAGGATGCAGAGCCGGCCGCTATCATTAGCACTTCTCAGTCTATTCTAATATTTGGCGGAATTGACATGCCTCAGCTGCTCTTGGATCAAGCTCAGGTCAGCTTGAGCTTGAGCGAGAAGCAAGACAGCAACTTGAATCTGATGTGCGACCCTGCTCAATTAGCGTATGTGATATACACCTCGGGTTCGACCGGAAGGCCCAAAGGCGTTGAGCTGACCCATCGAAGCGCCGTTAACTTCCTGTCCTCGATGAGACGAAGACCGGGAATCAAACGCAAGGATGTGCTCCTTGCCGTAACCTCCTTGTCGTTCGATATTTCGCTGCTTGAGCTGTTCCTGCCATTAACGGTCGGGGCAGTCGTCGTCATTGCATCGGCCCAAGATGTGCTTGACGGAGATCGGTTGATGAAGCTTATGAAGCAGAGCGGAATCACCATGATGCAAGCGACGCCGGCGACTTGGCGATTGATGCTGGATGCAGGCTGGAGAGGCGATCGCATAACGGCGCTGTGCGGCGGCGAAGCGCTGTCGAATGAGTTGGCTACACGGCTGCTGGACCGATGCGAAGCATTGTGGAACATGTATGGTCCGACCGAAACGACGGTGTGGTCGACCGTGCACCGCGTCGAGTGGGGAGCCTTGAACGGCGCAAGCGTCAGTCTTGGACATCCGATCGATAACACGAGCGTATATGTGCTCGACGACCGGTTGAAGCCGGTAGCGCCAGGGGTGCCCGGCGAGTTATTTATTGGAGGGGAAGGACTGGCCAGAGGTTATCGGAATCGCCCCGATTTGACGCAGGAACGGTTCGTAGAAGATCCGTTCCGGCCCTTTAAGACAGCGAGCCGAATGTACCGCACGGGCGATCTCGTGAAGAGGCGAGAAAATGGCACGCTTGAATATATTCGGCGAATGGATGATCAGATCAAGCTGCGGGGTTACCGCATCGAGCTTGGCGAGATCGAAGCGGCGGTTCGCCGAGCTTCTGGCGTCGGCGAAGGGGTGGTCCTCGTTCACGAAGGAGACCAATCGGTGAAACGGATCGTCGCTTACGTTGTGCCGACTTCGGGGTTCACGCTTGACTCGGCGGCGATCAAGCGCGAATTAAGAGCCTTCTTGCCAGACTACATGATACCCTCCGAAATTATCGTATGTGAATCCCTGCCATTGACGCCCAACGGTAAGGTGGATCGCAAGCAGCTGCTGGATATAAAACCTACTAGCAGAGCGCGAGAGATCGTTGAACCCGTAACGGATACAGAGCGCGCAATCGCCGAGGCATGGAGAACGGTTCTTCAAGTCGAACGCATCAGCTTAACGGACAATTTCTTCGATCTAGGCGGAAACTCGTTATTGGTCATGCAGATGGTGGGGCAGATACGCAAGCGGCTTGGGGTCGATGTACCGATGAGAGAGGTATACGAGGCGGAGAGCTTGTCTGTTCTAGCCGAACGAATTGTCGACCTTCAACACAGCTTAATACCACGCTAGGAGGAAAGCCTAGGATGACGACTGTTTATGACGTTCAGCAGCTGTACAAAAGATACGACGCCAAATCTCCCTACGCGAATGAAGATATCACGCTTCAAATCATGCAAGGCGAGGTCTACGGCTTACTTGGCCCGAACGGGGCTGGCAAGAGCACATTCATTAGACAGCTGGCCGGGCTGTCGCGGCCTACTTCCGGCGTCATTACCTTGTTCAATCAGGATCTGGTTGCCCATCCTGAGGTTGCTGCGAATTTGATCGCCGTGCAGCCTCAGGGCTCCTCCCTGCCGGTGCAGTCCAATCCTGCAGAAGTGATCGAAATTACGGGCAGGCTGAGAGGTCTAAGTCATGATGCAGCGAGAGCTGCAATGAAAGAGCTGCTGGAGAGGTTCGGCTTAACCAAGCATGCGAACAAAAGAATCGTACAGCTCTCCGGCGGGCTTCGGCGTTTGGTTAATATCGCGGCCACGTTAATCGCTGAACGTCCCGTTCTTATTCTGGATGAACCAACCAACGATTTGGATCCAGAGATTAGGCGGACGATATGGCAGTGTATCCGAGATACAGCCCGTAACGGTTCGACTATTCTGCTTGTCACCCATAATGTGGTGGAGGCCGAACAAGCGCTGGACCGCGTCGCCATTATTAAGAATGGGAGAATATTGGCGGAGGGCACGCCAAGCGCCCTCAAAGGCAAGGTCGAGAATAAAGTGCGAATGGAATTAACGCTTCGCGAGGGAGCTGCGGCGTTTGCCTTTCCGCAGGGGGTCGAGATGACGGATGTAGGAAAAAACAGACATGTGCTCATCGTAGAGCGAGAGGATGCGGAGAAACAGATCGCCTATGTGATGAATCAGTTTCACGTGATCGAGGATTTTCGAATTCTAACGCCTACATTAGAGGACGTGTATATTCAAATCAGCGGAGGTGAACGGCTTGTCGGAAGCGCTAACTAAAGAAATTTCGCTCGGCGCAAGGCAGCAGGTTAGCGGCGCTCAGATGCCGATCATGAAGGAGTTTATGCTGCTGCTTCGGCTCCAATACTCGGATTATCGCGGCAACGCTCCTTTCATCGTATTATTCGGGTTTGTTATTCCGCTTGGTTTATTCTGGGTGCTGCAAACCTATGTGACGATCGGAACGGGCAGCGAATGGCTGGTTGCCGGCAATATCGTGATGTCCGTCTGTTACGGCAGCATGAATTTCTCCATGCAGCGAATCGCTTGGATGAAGCATGCGGGCGAGATGGATTATTATGGAACGCTGCCGATACGCAAGAGCGTGTTCGTGTCTGTTATTTTCGTGCTTGGACTGTTGTCCTCCCTGCCTGGAGTCATCTCTAATTTGATTCTTGGAGTCATCTATATGGATCTTGGCATTAACAATATTTTGATTGCGATACCGGTTATTCTCGTTGCCTCTCTCAGTTTATCGGTGATTGGGGTCGGCATCGGGAGCATCGTCAAGTCGATGCCCCAGCTCAGCCTGTATTTCTATTTAAGCTATGCGATCGTCACGTTCCTATGTCCGGTCATGGTGCCGCTGGAGAAGCTGCCGTGGGCATTAAAGGCGACCTCATATGTGCTGCCGCCAGGACAAGCTGTCCTAGCGGTCAGAAAAGCGTTAGTAGGGAATTTGGATACCATGTTCTGGATCATGTCAGGGGCTGTTGCTTTCTGGTTATTAGCAGCTGGATTACTTGGCATTCGCAGGTTGGATTGGCGGCGCGACTAGTTATTTGCGGCGGCCTGGCTTGTGCAGATTGCGGATGGAATCCGCCAGGAAGCTTTCGCTTTCAACGAGCGGGAGCAAGTAGTCTCGCACCGGCGTTCGGAACGTATAGCTGCCGCTTATGACCATCTTCTTGATCGACCTTAGAAAAGTATCCCAGAGCGTTATATTTTGTTGTAGGTGATAAACGGTTCTTTCTACTTTATCCTTCGGAAACGAAGAATGCCGTTTGAGGAGAAGCTGCTCTAGAATGGCTCTTCTATTCCGGACTTGATTGAATTTCCAGTGAAGCAAATCTCCGTTCGATACGGCTGAGTTTCCGCCGGATGGCTCGCTTAATTGGATCATGTCCTCCTCGAGCATGCGGTACAAGCGTTCAAGGCCTTCTGCATGGAACCCAAGGGAGTTATCGCCTGATGCGGCGGCCGACGCCTTCGACAGCTTCTTCTCGAGATTGGACGTTTCTCGCAAATAGTCCTCCAGATAAGCATCGCAGTCCATACCTTGGTGCGCCTCGCGATCGAGTTCGATTTTGTCGTATTTGACGAAGCAGTCGAAGGCGTGGAGCAGATCTGATTTGGATATGACGCCAACGGACTTATTCTCCGGTATGCCGACGTGGCCGATTTCCCGCAGACTCCAAGGGGCTTCCGCATAGTAAAGCTCATTCTGCGTATGTCCGATGGCGATGAATGTATGCGGAGTCCCGCTGTGATGTCCCGTGTAAGGCTCCGTGAAGGAACGGAATGCATGAAAGAACGGAACTCGTTTCTCGTACGTCTGAAATGGAACGATATATCCTTCGTCCAGCAGCTTGCCGATGCCTTGCATGCCTTGCATGCCGATGGAAGTGTAGGATTCGGCGCGAAAAGCGCCATGCGGTTTACGGTTGTACAGCTCGATATCCATGAGGGAGGCAGGCGCGAAGCTGACGGAAAACCAGAGATGCTCTACGAAGTATTCGAACGGTTGGGAATGGGGGTATTGCTTACACAACGTGAAGTAATGGGACAACTGCTGACACTCGAGCCAGGACGCCATTAGATTGGCGGAGCCGTCGGTATGGTGGAAATAGGTCAGAAACCGGTTGTCCAACATTTGCAGCGACATAATCAACCTCCTTGATCGGATGGGATAGGATAAATCTACTATATTATAATATTAATATAATATTTTTCCATCTATTTATAGGGCGATCTGATCGAAAATTTCGCATCAAAAGGCATACCATTTTATCGAAAAGGAGAGAGAAGCTTTGCAAAAAGAACAAATCATGAGCGGCATTACCGCGATCGTTAATGCTTTCAAGAAATCCGATCTCGACTTTCAATCGGTCAGCAAGATGATCTATGAGGAGCATGCCGTTACTTCGTTAGAATATATTGCGCTGCTCGTTGAACTCGAGAAACAATTTGATGTTGTATTCGATGACAACATGCTGGTGATGGATGCCGTTCCCGATTTGCATGGAATCGTCGATTACATGGAGCAGCAGTTGACGGCTGCAAGCAGGAAGTAATGCAGATGAGGAAGGTATTGCCGATTCAGACGCCAAGCGTGGCGGGGTATAAGCGGTATGCGCATTTTCTGGCGATTATGGAGAACGATCCGGCTTCGGTGCCATGGATATACAACCATTTTCTGCAGCTGCATACCGAGAAGGCGATGGAGCAGGATATTCATTGGTTAAGCTTCTATATGGGCGAATATTATATGTTTCGGCATACGAATAACCCTTTTCTCTATTATCAGGAAGTAGAAGTGCCGTTCATGAGCACTATCGTCGCGATGGACGAATTGATTAGGCGCTGCATAGATCGCGGACAATACGTATTTATCGAATGCGATTGCTTCTATCTGACTCATTCCGGTTACTTCGAGCAGACTCATCGGCGCAGTCAAGTGCTGGTCATAGGTTATGATCCAGCTGGCGAACAATTTATCGTCATGGATTATTCAAGCCGTAATAATCAGTATGAGGCTATTGAAATGAGCGCAGCGCAGCTCTTAACGGCAGCGAAGTCCGCTTATGAGATCGAAGCGAACAATCGATCCAAAATGATTATTATCGAGCAGGTGAAGGACGCCTCCTATCCTTTTAATCTCGACTTAGCCTATCATCTGCTGGAGGACTATCTGTTGGGAAGAAACACGTATGAACGCTTCCCGATATTCAGCAGGCCAAGAGAGAACGCGGTGTATGGCATTCGCGTATACGACGAGCTGCGCAGGCATATCGGACTGATGCGTGCGAATGATGGCAAGGTGAGGTCATCCCTACTGCCGTATCACATCCTATGGGAGCATAAGAAATGCTTGTCGGGGCTAGTCGATTATTTGGTGACGAACAAGCAAATAGAGGAGCGTCCCGAGCTGCAAGCTCAGCTGAACGCTGTCGAGAAGCAAGCGCTTCTCATTCGCAATGCAATGCTTAGGTATTTCATCTCCGACCAGAATGAGAGGCTGATTGCCTCCATAGACGAGAAGCTGGACCAGCTGCAGACATCGGAAGCTGCTGCCTTGGAGCAGCTGCTTGCGGCAATGAGACAGCCAGTAGGGAAAAAGTCGATCCGATAAGCTGCAATCCCGCTGACAGTACTTGCTGGCAGCGGGATTGTTATTTCTGCAACTTAGTAGAACCGGTCTGCGTTATGGTACAATTGTACGATGATTCATTCGATACAAGAGTGCGAGAGGAGATCGTACAGCGCCATGACGATGTATGGGAACGACAATAATGAGCAAGCTGCACAGCTTGCATCCGATAACGAGCGGCTTCAGCGCGAGATAGACCTGCTTAAACAGGAGCTGTCGAAGTGCAAATCGGAGCTTGCCAGCGCGAAGCAAGAGCTGCACCGGTTGAAGGGAAAAAGAGGAGCAGCAGCGCGCAAGCCGGAGGCGATGTCGACGATGTCGACTCGGCTGCGCGACGCGCTATACGAATAGATGATGAACGAGTATGTGTACGTCTATGCCCATCACGAGGACGAAGCCGAGCTGTGCGGAATGGAGCTTAGGGCGCTGCTTGGCATTCCGAAGGCGGAATGGGCGAAGGAAGAGGGCTTCCGTTATGCGGTGAGCAAGCTTAACGTACCGCCTTCGCGGAGCCCTTTCGTCAAATTGCGAATTCAGGTGGAAGCGGCCAGCGAGACGCTGGACGGTCTGGCGGCGTAGGCAGATAAGCTGGATGCAGGCAGCGGCACGTTCAAGGTGTTGTTCGCGGATACAGGAGATTCGAGGGCCTCATATGACTTCGAGGAGAAGCGGGCGATTGAACGCCAGCTTGGTGCCGTCATTCGGGGAACGGCTAGCATGCGGCGTCCGGATCGATTGTTCGGCGTTGCGTATGCAGACTGCCGCTGGGTGATGGGCGAGGCCGTAGAGGGAGACGCCGTATGGCTGCGTCACAATGAGAAGCCGCAGAAGTATTCGACGGCACTAAGCACCCGCGTGGCGAGAGCCGTCGCTAACCTTGCCGTCCCTGATCCAACAGGTATTCGTGCGGTAGACCCGTGCTGCGGCATCGGCACTGTCGTCATTGAAGCGCAGTCGATGGGCATCGATATGCAAGGCTGTGACCGGAACCCGCTGGCGCTCCGAGGAGCTAGAATCAATCTGGCTCATTTCGGCTATCCAACGACGCTTGCTGTGAAGGCGGATATGCTGACGCTAGAAGGCGGGTACGATGCGGCAGTGCTGGATTTGCCCTACAATCTATGCTCCAAGCTGCCCGAAGAGGAGGAGCTTGCGATGCTCGCAGCTCTCCGCAGGCTTGCGCCAAGAGCGATTATCGTAGCGACCTCGCCGCTGGAAGAGAAGCTGTCGCGGACCGGCTGGCAGGTGATCGACGACTGCCAAGTACGCAAGAGCAGCTTCGTCCGCTACTTGTATCTCGTTGTCACGCCAGCACGATAAATGCAGGCCAGTTGAGTGATTTTTCACCAAATCGAGAGGATCGAAAGGGTTTTCGGTCCTGTAAGTCGAATAGTTATGGCAGCGCTACCAATACGATAACGATACAAGGAGTGTGGCCATGACACTGCAAATGAATTACCCGTACCTAGATACGAGTTTAACGATTGACGAGCGAGTATCCGACCTTCTATCGCGACTTACATTGGATGAGAAAATCGCTCTAATGCCGACGCGCCAAGCGGCTGTTCCAAGATTGGGTTTGGAAGAAGTATGGGTTGGCGGCGAGGCGGCACACGGTATCGTCAACCGCGGCGGCATTGCAGCAACCGTATTCCCGCAGCCAATCGGGCTTGCGAATACGTGGAACACAGAGTTGATGCATCGCATCGGGAGCGTTATTGGCGACGAAGCGCGCGCGCTGAACAATGAAGACGGTCGGCATGGGCTTATGCGCTGGGCACCGACGATCGATATGGAGCGCGATCCGCGCTGGGGACGCAATGAAGAGGCGTACGGCGAAGATCCGCATCTGACGGGCAAGCTGGCCGCTTCCCTTATTCGGGGGATGCAAGGTGACCATGACAAGTATGTGAAGCTGGTCGCTTCGCCGAAGCATTTCTATGGCAACAACAATGAAGTCGGCAGGCTGGACGGCTCCTCGAGCATCGATCCACGCAACCGTAGAGAATATTATTTGAAGGCTTTCGAGCCGGCCTTTACCGAGGGCGGCGCGCTGTCGATCATGACGGCTTACAATGAGATCAATGGCACGCCGGCGTTGGAGCACGCAGATATTCGCGGGGTATTGAAGAATGAATGGGGTCTGCGCGGCTTCACCGTATGCGACGGCGGCGACTTGTCCCAGACGGTAGACTTCCATAATCGGTACGAGTCCCATGCGGAATCGGCAGCGGCGGCGATCAAAGCCGGCATCGATACGCTGACGGATGACGCCAAGCTCGTCTGCGATGCGGTGCGAGAGGCGCTTGAACGGGAGCTGCTGACGGAAGCCGATCTGGATGAAGCGTTGACGAATATGCTGCGCGTTCGGTACATGCTCGGCATGATGGATCCGCCGGAAGGTAATCCGTACAAGTCGATTCCGATGTCCGTCGTTGCATCGAAGGAGCATGGAGACGCTGCGCTGCAGGCGGCAAGAGAATCGATCGTTCTGCTGCGCAACGAGAATAACCTGCTGCCGTTATCGGCGGAGAAGCTGCCATCAGCGGCGGTCATTGGACCACTCGCTGACCACTTGCTTCGCGGTTGGTACTGCGGCGATTTGCCGTACGCGATCACACCTCTGGAAGGCATTCAAGCGCGGCTTGGATCGAAAACGGTTTCGAAAATAGATGGGCTCGATCGTATCGGGTGGCGTTCCCTTCGGAATGGACAGTATTTGAAGGTTCGGGAAGCAGCGGAAGGGGAGAAGCCTGGCGTAGCTGCGGCTTCTGCTGAGCTGGATGGAGCCGAAATTTTCGCTCATAACGATTGGGGCTGGAATGCGCACACGTTCCTCGCATCTTCGAATGGCAAATTCGTCTCGACGGAGACGGATAAGAAGGCAACCGCGTCCGCTGACGAAGTGTTCGGCTGGTTCGTGAAGGAAAGCTTCCAGCTCGTACCGCAGTCTTCTGATGATTCATCAGACAATGCTGGTAAGTCGGTCTATCGATTGCTGAGCTGGAACGGCCAACCGGTCGCGACGGCTGATAATGGCGAGTTGGTCGTCGGGGAGAAAACAGCGGAGCTGGATTCGAGCAGTCTGTATGAGCGTATCGTGCTGCAGGATGGCGCAGAGGAAGCGGCACAGGCTGCGACTCAAGCAGCGGCAGCGATCGTGTTCGTCGGCAACAATCCCGTACTTAATGGCAAAGAAGAGATCGATCGTCCCGGCCTTGAGCTGCCGCTTTCGCAGGAGCGTCTCATCCGCCGCGTTGCGGCTGCGAATCCGAACACGATCGTCGTCATCGTCGGCAGCTATCCGTATGCGCTTGGCGATCTGGCAGAGCTTGTGCAGGCGATCGTCTATATGCCGCATGGGGGCCAGGAGGCAGGTACTGCGATTGCGGAGGCGCTGTTCGGCGATTATGCACCGGCAGGCAGACTGCCGATGACTTGGTATGCTTCAGAGGACCAGCTGCCGAGCATTCTCGAATACGACATTCGCAAAGGAAAGCGGACGTATCAATATTTTGACGGGGAGCCGCTTTATCCGTTCGGGTATGGTCTTACGTATTCGCCATTCGAGTATCGCGAACTCGCTCAGAGCAGCACCGTGCTGCAAGGAGCGGAGGACGTGCTGGAGCTGTCGTTCACGATTGAGAACGTTGGCAGTCTGGCGAGCGACGAGGTTCCGCAGCTGTACGTACGTGCAGAGCAGTCCTCCGTTGAACGTCCGATCAAGCAGCTTCGCGGATTTACACGGGTTCGGGTAGAGGCTGGCGCTGGCGAGCGTATCACGTTCCGTCTGCCTGCGTCGGAGCTGGCATTCTGGGACGTATCGCGCGAGCGGTACTGCGTGGAGAGCGGGGAGTACACGCTCCTTGTCGGTCGGTCGTCAACTGATATTCGGTTAAGCGCACGCATGAAGGTCGAGGGCGAAATCGTGCCGCCGCGCGGCTTGTTCGACTGGACTTGGGCGGAGAATTACAATGAGTACGAGTCGGTACGACTCGAAGAGTGCCGCGAGGGCGGAACGGCTGTCGCTCCGGTTGACGGCGCGGGTTGGGTTCGTTACGACCAAGTTGACTTTGAAGCGGGCGTTTCTCTCTTCGAGGCCAAAGTGTCGGCGGGCGAATCAAGAGGCGGAACGATTACGGTGAGACTGGATGCCATTGATGGACCGGTTGCGGCCGTTTATCCGATTACGTCAACAGGCGGCTGGCATAACTGGATGACGATTAGCGGCAGCGTCGAGTCCTTTAGCGGTCAGCATACCGTATTCGTGCAGCTGGAAGGCGCGGTTCGATTGAACCGTCTCCGTTTTCTGGCATAAATAGTTATCGTCTGTAAAAGGGCTGCTTCGCTCGCCGATCATTCGGGGGTGCGAAGCAGCCCTCTTCTGCATGTCCTTGCATTTGCATACAAAATGTTGCGAATAAGCACGTTCACGGAAATCCTAACGATTGCTATAGTCATAAATGATAAGCGCTTTCAATGCGCAACCATCATGACGACAAGAGAAAGGGGATTTGAACGTGAGAAGAAAAGCAATAAGCATGGT
Organism: Paenibacillus sp. CCS19; assembly: GCF_033239625.1. Classification (NCBI taxonomy): domain Bacteria; kingdom Bacillati; phylum Bacillota; class Bacilli; order Caryophanales; family Paenibacillaceae; genus Paenibacillus; species Paenibacillus sp. CCS19. The sequence continues at coordinate 23,444 of NZ_BTCK01000019.1, read as the reverse complement.
AATGGCCCTGCTGTTGGCGTTCAGTTCATCCTGGTTTGGCTTGGGGGCAGTGTCTGTATCAGCTGCGGATGCGCCGAATGCAGGAGTTGTTAACGGCGGATTCGAATCGGATTTCTGGACGGACGGTTCATGGCAGCTTGGTCCATCTGACTATTGGAAGAATGTTACGATTCAGCAGAAGGGTCAGCCAGACGTAACACCTGATGAAGGAGCGAAAGCTCTTAACTATTGGATCAACAATACGGCTGCAAGCAGCCAGACATTCACCGTCAAGCAGACGATCGCTTCGCTGCCAGCGGGGAGTTACAGGTTGTCGGCTCGTTCTATGGGCGGGGACGGAAACACGGCCGGCAATATTCAATTGTTTGCCGGCTCTGCGAAAGGGACAGCGGCAGCGACGACCGGCAATAATGCATGGGGGACGGTCGGCTTCGACTTCGAGCTTGCGGCGGACGCGTCGAATCTTGAGATCGGTGCAGTGATTAGCGGTTCACCTAGCGCTTGGGGTTACCTGGACAATGTGAAGCTTGAGAAAATCGAGCCAGCCACTCCGCTGCTTGCGAACGGCGGCTTCGAATCGGACTTCTGGACGGATCAATCCTGGACGTTCGACCCAATCGATTGGGGCAGCGTGGATCCAAAGCGTTTCAAGTATGCAGATAATGTTGCTATAAAAGGCGGCGTAGAAGCGTATGGTCTCAATTACTGGATCAGGGATACGGCAGCAACTGCGCAGTCGTTTACGGTAAAACAGTCGGTACCGGCATTGTCTGCCGGCACTTATGAGCTGTCGGTGAAATCGATGGGCGGCTCGGGCGACGAAGCGGGCAGCGTTCAACTGTTCGCGGCAGGGCAGAATGGAAGCTCAGCGTTGACTACCGGCTTTGATACGTGGAATACGGTCAAGCTGACGTTCGTCGTGGCCCAGGATGCGACGAATGTAGCGATCGGTGCAATCGTCAGCGGAGCTCCTCGTGCATGGGGCTACTTGGACAGCTTCGAATTGAAGCAGACGAGCACGGATACGGAGCTGCCGCAGCAGCCTGTACCGCCAGTGCAAGCGGACATCTTCGTGCAGAAGGTGGACGGGCTGTCGGATGATTTTATCAAAGGCGTGGACATCTCCAGCATTCTGACGCTCGAAGAGAGCGGCGTCAAGTTCTACAACGAAGCGGGAATCGAACAGGATATTTTCAAGACGCTTCGCGATGATGGCGTGAACTATGTTCGCGTACGCGTATGGAACGATCCATTCGACTCGCAGGACCGGGGTTATGGCGGCGGCAATAACGACCTGGCGCATGCGATCGAGATCGGGAAGCGCGCGACGGATAATGGCATGAAGGTGCTCGTAGACTTCCATTACTCCGATTTCTGGGCAGATCCAGGCAAGCAGCATGTGCCGAAGGCATGGGCGAATCTCAGCTTTGAAGATAAGAAGACGGCTTTGTACAACTATACGAAAGAAAGCCTGCAAGAGATGCTGGATGCAGGCATCGACATCGGCATGGTGCAGGTCGGCAATGAAACGAACGGCAGATTCGTCGGCGAGACGGATTGGACGAAGATGAGCGGCTTGTTCAGCGCAGGCAGCAAAGCGATCCGGGATCTCGATCCTAATCGTTCGATCTTGATCGCTCTGCATTTTACCAATCCAGAGACTTCGGGACGTTATGCAGATTATGCGAAGAAGCTGAAAGGCAACAACGTCGACTACGACGTATTCGCAAGCTCCTATTATCCGTTCTGGCACGGTACGCTGATCAATCTGACGTCTGTGCTGAAGGAAGTAGCCACAACGTATGGCAAGAAGGTGATGGTTGCCGAGACTTCCTATGCATATACAGCAGCAGACGGGGATGGCCACGGCAACACGGCGCCGCAGAGCAGCGGTCAGACGCTGGACTACCCGATTACGGTGCAAGGACAAGCGACTTCGCTTCGGAACGTCATTGACGCGGTAGCGAAGGTAGGCGCTGCAGGACTTGGCGTATTCTATTGGGAGCCGGCATGGCTGCCGGTCGGACCGGCTTCCGAGCTTGCGCAGAACAAGCTGAAGTGGGAGCAATACGGCTCCGGCTGGGCATCCAGCTACGCTGGCGAGTATGATCCGGTCGATGCAGGCAAATGGTTCGGCGGCAGCGCGGTCGATAACCAAGCGCTGTTCGATTTTGACGGACATCCGCTTGCTTCGTTGAAGGTGTTCCAATACGTGAACAATGGCGCGGTTGCGGATCGTAAGATTGACGAGGTCAAGGACGCTGCGGTTTCAGTCAATGCAGGTGAAACGATTACGCTGCCGTCCACTGTTGCGGTAACGTTCAATGACAATTCTAAGGGTACAACAACTGTAACTTGGAATCAGGAGCAGCTCGCAGCGGCACAGGCTGGCGGAGTTGGCAGCTACGTCATCAACGGCCTAACGGAAGATCAGCATGCGGTGAAGGCTTGGCTGACCGTTAAGAAACAGAACTTTGTCGTGAACGGAAGCTTCGAGAACGATGATAGAAAGATGTGGGAAATTACGCCGCTAGATGGCGCAAAGAATCCTACGGACTATCTGAAGAAAGCAAGCGATGCAAAAACAGGTGATTACTCGCTTCACTTCTACTCGGAAACAGCCGTTAACTTCAAGGTTGAACAGAAGATTACAGGTCTGAAGTCAGGTTATTATAACTTGTCGATGAATATCCAAGGCGGCGACGCTGCCAATGCGGATATGAAGTTGTTCGCAATCGCCGGCGGCACGGAGAAGACGGCAGCAACAGGCGTCAATGGATGGGTCGTGTGGAACACGCCTGAGATCCAGAACATCCTCGTCACGGACGGCACGATTACGATTGGCGCTAATATTAAGGCTGACAGCGGCGCATGGGGAACGTTGGACGATTTCTATCTCAGCTATGCCAGCGATTATGTTCCGACGTCGCCAATCGTCGCGAACCCGGATTCGGGCTTCAATAAAGAAGTAATCAAAATTACACTGGATGGCGGTACAGCGATTGACGTACAGCGGACGACGAAGCCGGATGGTACGAAGAAGGATGAGCTGACACTCCCAGCCGATAAGGCGAAGGATGCAGTGCAGAAAGCAGCCGCTGACGGGCGTGACACGGTGAAGATCGTAATTCCAGATTCGAAGGATGAAGTATCCGAGATCGATGTCAAGCTGCCTGCCGATGCGGTTCAAGCATTCGCGGCTGGCGGTGTCGGTCTTGAATTGACAGCAGGCGGCGCTGCAGTCATTGTGCCGGCAGAGACAATTCAATCGCTCGAAGGTGAAGCTGTTTTCCACTTTACGCCGCTGAAGAGCAGCGCGGATGCGCAAGATGTCCTTAAACGCGCGAATAGTGAGCAGTTTGTCGTTACGGTAGCAGGCGATGGCGGTACGCAAATCGTTGGTCGTCCGATGGCGATCGAATCGAATGTGAAGCCGGTCGATCTGATTCTGCCGCTTCCAAGCCAAGCGATTCCAACGGATGAAGCGAAACGCGCTGAATTCCTGGCGAGTCTGGCCATCTACATCGAGCATAGCGATGGCGACAAAGAGCTTGTCCAGCCTCAGCTCGTGGAGAATGCTGACGGCAGTTACGGATTGCAGTTCCGCGTAGGCAAATTCAGTACGTTCGCCATTCTCTCGATCGATAACTTGGCAGCGTTCCTAGAGCAGTCGTTCGCTTATGTCAATGGCTATCCAGACGGAACGTTCCGCCCGAGCCAAGCCGTAACGCGTGCGGAGATGGCATCGATTCTCTCTCGTGCAGCAGGCGATGAAGACAGCTCCGAAGCAGTCAGCTTCACAGACGGCGCATCGTTCGGATGGGCTGCCGACGCGATTGCGAATGTGTCGTCGCTTGGTCTCATGACGGGCTACGAGGATGGAAGCTTCCAACCTTCGAAGGCGATCACGAGAGCAGAGATGGCCGTGATTGTTGCCCGTTGGCTCGGACTTGAAGGCGATGCGACGTCGTCGTTCACGGATACGGCCGACCATTGGTCGGCGTCTTACATCGCGCTTGTCGCTGAAGCAGGCATTATGACCGGTTATCCGGATGGCAGCTTCAAGCCGGAGCAATACCTGAGCCGTGCAGAAGCGGTCACGATCATTAACCGCATTCTAGGCTTGGAACTGACGACGGATGTGTCAACGCCGACATGGTCAGACGTTCCGGCCACGCATTGGGCATTCGAAGCGATTGAAGCAGCATCGGGTAGAAAAGAATAACAATAGCGTCTATACCTGCAAACCTAAGCCACGTCCAGTTATTGGACGTGGCTTTTTAGGTTGCACCCAACATTGACGTGAGGGCCAAATTCGATTTCAGACTGGTAAAGATCTTGAATAAATGACACTTTTCGTTGGTTTGAATAGTATTTTTGAAAGCGTAATCAAACTAAAATATGGATGTAAATTGATCGGAGGAGGCTAGGATATGGACAGGCGCAGCAGCTTGAAACGGAAGACGAAGCAGTGGGCATCCATCGCGCTTTGTTTATTTATTTTGAGCGGGCACATGCCGGCAGCAAGGGCGGCATCCGCACAAGAAGCTGGGCAGACAGGGCAAGATGATCTGACTGGCCACTGGGCGGAGAACGAAATCCGCGATTGGAACGGAAAAGGATTAATCGCGGGTTTCGAGGACGGTACCTATCGTCCTAATCAAAGCGTGACACGGGCGCAGTTTGCTAAGCTGATCAACAGTCTATTCGGATTTACGGCTCAATCGGCGGAGAAAGTCCCGTTCACGGACGTTGCCGACAGTGCGTGGTATGCGAATACGGTCAGCACCGCGAAGCAGGCCGGTTATATTAAAGGGTATCCGGACGGCTCTTTCAAGCCCGACGCGGCCGTAACCCGCCAAGAGGCGGCGGCGATGGCGGCATCGCTCTTTCATTTGAAAGCGGCTTCAAACCGCTCGCTTGATGGCTTCAAGGATGCAGGTCGCGTCGGCGCCTTCGCGAAGGAAGCGCTCGCCAGCATGGTGTCAGGCGAATTTCTGAAAGGGTTTGCAGACGATACGATCCGGCCGGCTCAAGCAATGTCGCGCGCGGAAGCGGTCGTTCTGCTCGATCGTCTGGCCGGTGAGTTGCTGAACAAGTCCGGCAAGCGTGAAGGGTTGAACGAGCCGGGCAATCTGATGATTACGACGACTGGCGTGGAGCTCGGCAAGTCGGAGATCGGAAGAGATCTGCTGCTGACGGCAGGCATCGGCGAAGGTGATGCCAAGCTGAGCGGCGTAAACGTGAAAGGCATGGCGTATATCAACGGCGGCGGCGTGCATAGCATTTATTTTAACGATTCGCAGCTAAGCGGCATGGAAGTGAATAAACCGGGTTCGCCGGTTCGCATTGTATTCACTAGCACCGATAGCACGGGACAGTTGAAAGTGGATACCGAGGCTGTCATCGAGATGGACGAAGGCAGCTCGATCGGACAATTAATCGTCGGGCCGAACGCTACCGGCTCGACGATTACGACGAGCGGAACGATCGGCATTCTGACGGTCAACGCTGAAGGCGTTACGTTGAACGGTCAGCCTGTGCAGCAAGGGTCGACGCTGGAAATCGTGGACGGCCGCATCAAGTCGACCACGCCAGGCGACACGGCTGGAAGCAATACGGGCAGCGGAAACATTGGCAGCAATCCGGGCGGTAATTCGGGGGAGAATCCTAGCGAGTGGCAGCTTACGTGGAGCGACGAGTTCGACCGCAGCGGCTCCCGCCTCGATTCGAACGGCGTCGATCTGGACAAGTGGGCGTATCAAGAAGGCACAGGCGCTCAATATGGACTGGACGGTTGGGGCAACAACGAGCAGGAATATTACCGCAAAGATAACATCAAGGTACAAGACGGCAAGCTGATCATCGAAGCGCGCAAGGGCGACTTCGGCGGCAAACCGTATACGTCGGGCAGATTGTATACGCAGCCGACCTTCAACAAGACGTACGGCAAATTCGAAGCGAAGATCAAGATGCCGGCAGGGCAAGGCATTTGGCCAGCGTTCTGGATGATGCCCCAGGACAACGAGTACGGCGTATGGGCCTCTTCCGGCGAGCTCGACATTATGGAGGCGAGAGGCCGCTTGCCGCAAGAAGTGGCCGGCACGATCCATTACGGCAAATCTTGGCCGAATAACAAATCGGCAGGCGCAGATTATGATTTCCCTGCCGGCGAGGACATTACAGGCGAGCATGTATACGGCGTAGAGTGGGAGCCCGGCGAGATCCGTTGGTACGTCGATGGTCACCTGTTCCAGAAGCTGAACAATTGGGATAGCACAGGCGACAATATGCCGGCCAAATACGCCTATCCGGCACCGTTCGATAAGCCGTTCTATATGATTCTGAACTTGGCGATCGGCGGCAATTTCGATGGCGGCAGAATGCCGGATGACAGCATGCTTCCGGCTCAAATGATCGTCGATTACGTTCGCGTATACGACAAGGTCGGCGGATATAACACGACGCCAGCCGAACCGCAGATCCAGAAAGAAACGATCCAAGAGCCATATAAGCATGCCGAGAACGGCAGCTTTGTTTATGACCCGCAATATGCGCATGGATTCAAGTCGATCAATGCGGACAGCGATGTGCTTGATGCGTCGTATTGGAACTTCGTGAAGCTCGCTTCGTTCAGCGGAGATGCGGCTGTATCGACGGAACAGCTGAGCGGCACGCCATTCGCGAAGGTCGATATTACGGCAGGCGGCAGCGCCGCACATGCCGTCCAGCTGATCCAGAACGTAACGCTGGGCAAAGGCCGCTGGTACAAGCTTTCGTTCGATGCGAAGTCTAATGGCGGCCGGACGATGGCCGTCAAGCTCGGGGGAGGCGCCGACCGCGGTTGGGGCACATACTCCGACACGCTGGAAGCGGCATTAACGGACCAGCTGCAATCGTATCAATTGACGTTCCGAATGGACGCGAATACGGATCCGCTCGCCCGACTGGAGTTTAATATGGGTCTGAATACGAAGCCGGTATGGCTTGGCAACGTGAAGCTCGTCGAAGTCGACGAGGATGATCCTTATCATGAAGACGCGGCGAAGGAGCCGATCGGCGGCAACCATGTCTACAATGGCATGTTCGACCTCGGTCGGGTAGACCGGATGACGTATTGGCACTTCAACGCAGGCAGCGGCGCAGCTGCAACAGCATCCGTTAACCCGGATCGTCAGTTCGTTGCCTCCATTACCAGCGGCGGCGCAAGCACAGACGCAGTGAAGCTGTTGCAGAAGGGCATCTCGTTCGTAGAAGGCAACGATTACGAGCTGACATTCAAGGCGAAGGCTTCGAAGGATCGCTCGATTGCGATCAGTGCCGCCAAATCGGACGGCACATCGTTTATTGCGCCAGTTACGAAGGCACTTACGTCGGCTTGGACAACGTATACGGTACATTTCACGACGGGAGCAGGCGTAACCGATCCGGAAGGGCAATTGCTGCTGCTGCTCGGCGGCGATAACGGCAATGTAACGCTCGACGACGTGAAGCTCGTTCGATTGACGAACAACAACGTGGGAGAGCTTCCGCTTGCCGAACAATTCCCGCTCAAGAATGGCGATTTCTCCATTGGCAAGACGGCTTGGAGCGAGCATGTTCAAGGCCGCTACGACGGCTGGGGATCGAGCGCTGACTTCAGTGTGACGCCGCAAGGCGAGATGAAGATCGCCATCGCAAGCGAAGGCGTCAATCCTTGGGACGTTATGCTGATGCAGACGGACTTCGGCCTGCATAAGGACAATGTTTACGTCGTTTCCGCAGACATTCGTTCGACGAAGCCGCGCGCTGCGGAAATCGTCGTCGACGCAGGCGGACAACGTTACGTGTCAGAGAAGGTTAATCTGACCGCTTCGGCCCAGACGTTCAGCTACGAGCTGCCGGCGGATACCGATTTGACGGCATCGTTCAAGCTGCTGCTTGGCAAGCTTGAAGGCGAAGCGGCGTTGACGGCGCACGATGTTTACGTCGATAACGTTCGCGTCGAGCTGAAGAACGCGCGCAGCCGCGCATTCCTCATTCAGAACGGAGACTTTGCGGCAGGCCGCAGCGAATGGAGCACGCATCTGCAAGGCGATTACGACGGCGATTCCCGCGCCAGCGTATCGTTCGATAACGGCGCTTATCATGCCGCGATCGGCAACGAAGGTGCGAATCCATGGGATGTCATGCTGATCCAGGAGCCGCTGCAGCTTGTGAAAGGCAAGACGTATGTCGCCACGTTCACTGCGCGCTCCACGAAGCCAAGAACAATAGACTTGTCGGTCGAGAACAGCTCATTCTTCCGTTATTTGAACGAGACGGTGCAGCTGGACGATACGACGAATACGTACAGCTACGAGTTCACGGTGGACAAGGATGATATCGCAGGTCTGAAGTTTCTGATGGGCAAACCGTCCGGCGCTGCAGCCGCAGGCGCGCACGACGTATGGATCGACAACGTACGAGTTGACGTGAAAGGCGCATTGGAGGCGGCGGGCGAACGTGTAAGCAGCCGCGATGATATTCATCTGACAACGCCGCCGGCATTGTCGCCGGATGCATCGGACAACGTCCTCGGTCAGCCGATCACGATTACGTTCGCGGATCAGTCGGCTTGGCGCAGCGCAATTACATCGGTATGGGTAGATGGCCATGAGGCCAATGCACAGTTATATACGGTTGGAAGCGGAGCGATCACGCTTGCCGATTCGTTATTCGACGAGGAGCGCAATTACGAGATCGTCGTGAAAGCATCCGGCTACGAGAAGGCAACCGTCACGCAGCAAATCGACAAGCCGAGCGACTGGAGCCTCGTCTGGCAGGACGAGTTTGATGGCAGCGGCACGAATCTCGATTCGAACGGCATCAATTTGGACAAATGGGCTTATCAGCTGGGCACAGGCTCGCAATACGGCTTGGACGGCTGGGGCAATAACGAACAGCAGTACTACCGCTCAGAGAATATGACGGTCGAGGACGGCAATCTGGTCATCACAGCTAAGAACGACGGTTATAGCGGCAAGCCGTACACGTCTGGGCGGGTATATACGCAGCCGACCTTCACGCAAACCTATGGACGGTTCGAGGCGCGGATGCAATTGCCGACAGGCGACGGCATATGGCCGGCATTCTGGATGATGCCGGCAGGCAGCGACTACGGAACGTGGGCTTCCTCCGGCGAGATCGACATCATGGAGGCAAGGGGACGACTGCCGCAGGAAGTGGCGGGCACGATCCATTACGGCAAGGCTGCGCCGAACAATAAGTCGACAGGCGGAACCTACGATTTCCCGAGCGGCGAATCGATCGCTGACTATCATACGTACGCGGTTGAATGGGAGCCAGGCGAAATTCGCTGGTACGTAGACGGCAACCTGTTCAAGACCGCGAACAATTGGGATAGCACGGGTGCGGGCCAACCGGATAAGTATGCCTATCCGGCACCGTTCGATAAACCGTTCTACATGATTCTGAACTTGGCGGTCGGCGGCGCATTCGACGGCAACCGCTTGCCGGATGCATCGAAGATTCCGGCTGTAATGAAAGTAGACTATGTGCGGGTATACGACTTAACGGGTCGTCCATATCGAACGCCGACGGAGCCGGTTATTACGAAGGAGCCTTTCCCAAGCAACGGCAAGGCGCCGATCGATGGCAATTTGCTCTATGACAAGAGCTATGCCCGCGGTTTGAAAGACGTTGCAGCTTCGGGCACGCCGCTTGATCCGACCTATTGGAGCTTCCTGCATACGCCTGATTTCGGCGGAGCGGCCAGCGCTTCGATCGATAACATCAGCGGCGTACCGTATGCGAAAGCTTCGATAACAAACGGCGGCAATCAGTCCTATGCGATTCAAATGATCCAATATGCAACGCTGACGCGCGGTCACACCTACAAGGTCAGCTTCGATGCGAAAGCGTCGGAGAACCGCGCGATGAGTCTGAAGTTCGGCGGCGACGACGACAACGGATGGGCGACGTACTCGGACAGCTTCGACGTATCGCTCAAGACGGGAATGCAGCATTACGAATACCGGTTCACGATGAATGCGGAGACGGATAATGCAGCAAGACTCGAATTTAATATGGGCCTGAGCACGGGCAGCATTTGGATCGGCAACGTTGTGCTCGAAGAAACGGATCTTCTGTCCGATCCGAACGGCAGCAAGGAACCGCTTGCCGACGGCAACCATGTCTACAACGGCACGTTCGACCTTGGCACGATGGACCGGATGAAGTATTGGAGCTTCATAACGAAGTCCGGGGCGGCCGCGACAGCTTCCGTCGATTCGAACAGGCGACAATTGGAGGCTGGCCTAACAAGCGGCGGCAGCGCATCGAATGCGGTGACGCTGGAGCAGCAGGGCATTCAATTGCTTCAAACCGACGACTATAAGCTGACCTTCGACGCGAAGGCGTCGGCGGCAAGAACGATCGGCGTACGTTTGGTAAGTACGGACGGCGCGGTCGTGTACGCGGAGCAAGCGAATATCTCGCTCGGAACCGCTATGGCTTCGCAGACGTTCACGTTTACGATGCCGCAGGGAGTATCCGTGAACGACGGACGACTGGTCTTCCTGCTTGGCGGCAGCGACGAAGACGTCGCGCTCGACAACGTCAAGCTTGTTCGTCTGTCGAATCGCAACGTAGATTTCTCCGGCATCGAGTTGTTCCCGCTCAAGAACGGCGATTTGTCCGCTGGCCTTTCGGCATGGGAACCGTTCACGCAAGGCGGCGCAGCGAGCTTCCAACCGGAAGCCGGCGCGGCGAAAATCTCCGTAACGAACGTTGGCGGCGAATCGTGGAACGTCATGTTCAACCAATCGAACCTGAAGCTGAGCAAGGGGATGACGTACGTCGTATCGTTCCGGGCCAAATCAAGCGTGCCGCGTGAAATCCAAGCGACGCTGGAGAATGCCACATACACGCGGCGGTTCGACACGGGCTCGATCGGCTTGACGACGGATTGGCAGACGTTCCAGTACAGCTTCAAGATGACGGCCGACGAAAGCGTCGCCTTGAAATTCCTGCTCGGCAAGCTAGGCAACGTACCGGCAGGCGCGCACGACATCTATATCGATGACGTAGTGGTCGAAATTCAGAACGCGCCAGTGAAGCGTCCGCCGATGGTAATTGCCGACGCTGTCGACAACCGAGTAGGTCAGCCGATTCAGTTGACGTTCACGCCGGATGCGGCATGGGAAGCAGCTGTGCGGTCCGTAACGGTCAACGGCACGGCGCTTAGAGCGGCCCAATACAGCGTTCAGTCCGGCGTCATCGAGCTTGCGGCAGGCGTATTCGCCCAAGACCAGACGTATGCCGTTACTGTGAAGGCGGACGGATATGCGGATACGGCGGTTAACCAGACCGTATACGCGCAGAATGGCAGCATCGTGTTGAACGGAAGTTTCGCAAGCGGCGATACGGGCTGGGATACATGGGTGGGCGAGAGCGGCGTCTCGACGTTCGCCGTGGAGAATGGCTCCGCCAAGCTCGATATCGCGTACCATGGCGGCATTCATCCGCAGTGGAACGTACCGGTGTCTTGGTCGACCCAGCTGCTTCAATCAGGCATCGTGCTTGAGTCCGGCAAGTCCTATGAATTGAGCTTCCGAGCTTGGTCGACTGCCGATCGGCCGATTCTGATCGAGCTTGGCGGCTATAACAACAACCAGCAGACGGCATTCAATATTACGTCGGACAGCAGCAAGACGTATGCGACGAGTCTTCGCGCAGGGGCGGCAACGACGCTGACGCTCAAGTATTTGCTCGGCAACGTCGTAACGTCGGACAGCAGCACGCCTAACGCGCCGCATACGATTTATATCGACGATGTCGTCATCCGGGAAGTGAAATCGGGGCCGGTGCTGCAAGCCGATTCCACGGACAATAAGATCGGCAGCGGCATCGATATTGCTTTTGCGGACGATGCGGCATGGAGAAGCTCGATCGGCAGCGTTACGATTGACGGCGCGGCGGTGCCGAGCGGCAAGGTGACGATCGACGCTGGCGTTATTCATGTTGATGCATCGTTGTTCCCGACGATCAAGACGTATTCGATCGTTATTCAAGCCAACGGTTATGCTGCGGCATCCGTGATACAGGAAGTGAAGTCGGCCGCGTCCAACGTCGCGCTCGGCAAAACCGCGACAGCATCAACGACGTCGCAGCCGGCAGCGAATGCATTCGATGGCGCAGTCGGCACGCGCTGGGAATCGGCGGCTGCCGATCCGCAGTGGATTGCCGTTGATCTGGGCAAGCTGCACCTTCTCGACACGGTTGTCTTGAACTGGGAGGGCGCATACGCCAAGACGTACCGCATTCAAGTGTCTACCGCTGATGTTCCGCAAGAAAGCGATTGGACCGACGTATATGCCGAGCCCGCAGGCAATGGCGGACTGGATACGATTGCGATGAATGGCGCTGTAGCGCGGCATGTTCGGATGTACGGATTGACTCGCGGCACCCCATATGGCTATTCGTTATGGGAGTTCGAAGTATACGGCACCCCGGCAGGCGGCGGTACGGATCCAGGTAATGGAGGCGATCCGGACCCCGGCAACGGAGGGGACCCTGGAACTGGCGGCGGTCAGCCATCCGCTGGAACGAATCTGGCGCTGCATGCGTCGGCCGCGGCTTCCAGCGCGAACGGCAGCGCCTCGCTCCTGACGGACGGCGTTTTGACGAACCGCTGGGAAGCGGATTGGGCAGCCAACAATTCGGCGACGCCTTCGCCGGAGTGGGTTGTCGTCGATCTAGGTGCAGGCAAGTCGTTAACCTCGCTCAAGCTGTATTGGGAACGGGCTTATGCGTCCAAGCTGCTCGTGCAAGTATCGGACAATGGCAGCGATTGGACGACTGTTCAATCGCTTGACCGTACACTCGCGATCGATGTCGGGCAATCGTACGCGGAGTCGATCGATATGAGCGGATCTTCAGGCCGGTACATCCGTGTGTACATGACGGACAAAGGCTTCCCGCCATATGGACCGTCCTTATACGAGATAGAAGTTTACTAAGAGAGGTGTCAACATAATAGCGGTATGGTGAGCTGCTTCGGTACCGGCTGCAATGGACAACGTCCAGCAGCCGGCACATAAGCCGGGGCAGCTCTTTCTATACAAAAAATGCGTATGCATTTCCTATTCTGTTAATGCACACGCAACACAATTAAAGGAGGCAAGTAATGAAGAACAGAGGTTTTGGAACAAAAGCCGCACGCAGATTGGGGATTTCGGCGTTAATTGCAGCTATGCTCGGCACGATCGTCTCGCTCGCGCCGGCGAAGCAAGCGGATGCGGCGGCAGGCTCGTATTTATTATCGCTTAACCGCACGGCGTACGCTTCGTCGGTCGAAGGCAACAATGCGGCCAATCTGGCAGTGGACGGCAATGCCGGATCCCGTTGGTCAAGCGCTTGGGGAACGGACCCGCAGTGGATTTACATTGATCTAGGTGCAAACGCCTCGATTGATCGCGTCAAAATCCAATGGGAAGGCGCCTACGCCACCGCATATCAAGTGCAAACGTCAAACGACGAGTCCAACTGGACGAACATTTATGCCACGACGACTGGCGACGGCGGTATCGACGACCTGACCGTATCGGGTACGGGACGGTTCGTCCGCGTCCTCGGGACGCAGCGTTCGCTTGCAGCTTACGGTTATTCGATATTCGAATTCGAGGTTTATGGTACGGGGGGCGTGAATCAGCCGCCGGTTCAATACGGTCCGAACGTTGCGCTCAATAAGCCGGTGACGGCATCTTCGTTCGAGCAATCCGGCTACCTGCCGCCTGGCGCTACGGTTGCCGCGAATGCAGTGGACGGCAATTCGTCGACGCGCTGGGGCTCGAACCAGACGGACAACGAGTGGATCTACGTCGATCTAGGCAATAAACGGACGATCGGCCGCATCGTTCTGAACTGGGAATCTTACGGCCGCGTATTCGATCTGCAGGTATCCGACGATGTCTCCAATTGGAATACCGTCTATCGCGAGATTCATGGCGCAGGCGGCAAACAGGACATTCCGGTCTATGCTTCCGGCCGTTATGTTCGAATGAAAGGCATTGGCAGAGGCACGAGCTTCGGCTACAGTCTTTACGATTTCGAAGTGTACGACTATATCGCGGGACAGCCGCAGCCGGTCTATACGATTCAGCCGCTTCCGACGCCTTCCAAAGTATCGGTTGGAACGGGCAGCTACTTGACGAACGATTGGACGTTCCCGCAGCCGAACTATCCAGGCAACAAGACGGCAGCGGTCAACACGCCGATCGCATCGAACGACTGGTGGCAATCATTGCTTATTAAGCCGCTCGGCGATTATCTCATCACGCTTCCGCTCAAATCGAAGTTTTTCAAGCAAGGCCTCGGCCTGCTGAATCCGGGAGCGGGCTGGCTCAGCGCAGACGGCAAAGCCGTCAATGCGGACGGCAATCCGGATGTGTACGTTATGGCAAGCAACATTAACACGTCGACGATGGCCAACCGCGTGACTGGTTACGGCGACTTCTCGGTCAGCACCGTGCTGAGCGACAACGCGGCGGACAAAATGAAAGCGACGTTCACGAAGGGTTCGCCATACGTGTTCACCGAATTCAGCGATCCGAGCTCGGTCGAGCTGTATTCGACGCTCATCGCAGGAGCGACTGACCCGAGCGGCGCTGCGATTCTGACGACGGAAGGCTCCACGTATACGGGAGACCGCATTGGCCTTCGCATCCAGAACGCGGACGGCCGTCCGAATCCGGTCATGACGAACCGGTATTACGGCATTTTTGCCCCTCCGGGAACGGTATTCAAGAAAGTCGGCGCTAAGATTAAAATTCAACTTGGCAGCGGCGGTAACTACATGTCCATCGCGACGATGCCTGCGGCGTCGGATCTGGACCTGTACTACCAGCATGCGTACGCTTTCGTAACCGGATCGAGCGCAGCGTATTCGTATAACGAAGCGACGTCCGACGTGACGACGACGCTCAGCGTGACGACGCAGCTGAAACGCACCGGCTTCACCGATCAGACGATGCTCGCGCTGTATCCGCATCAATGGAAGAAAACGACGAACGCGCTGACAACCCGCGCGTACCCTTCGGTTCGCGGCAATTTGAAAGTCAAGGAAGGCAACGCCTTCACGACGGTAGATAAATTCTATGGCATGGTTCCGACGTTCACCGAGCCGGGCAATGCGGAATACGCGCGTCAGCAAATGGAAAGCTACCTGGCGGTTCTCGATCAGGAAACGACTAACAACATTATGAACGGCGACGCATATTGGCAGGGCAAAGCGCTTCATCCGCTCGCGATGGGCGTGCTCGAGGCGAACGAAATCGGCGACACGGCGCTGCGCAATAAGTTCCTGACGCGCATCAAGACGATTCTGACGGATTGGTATACGTATACGGAAGGCGAACCGGAATATTTCATGTACTACAATAACGACTGGGGCACAATGTATTACCGGAACAGCGGCTTCGGCGCGAATTACGGCATTACGGACCACCATTTTACTTATGGCTATTATGTGTTTGCATCGGCCATCCTGGCGACGTTCGACGACAGCTTCCGCACGAATTACGGCGGCATGGTCGAGCAGCTCGTTCGCGACTACGCGAACCCGTCGCATTCGGATCCGCAATACCCGGCTTTCCGCAATTTCGATCCATACGAAGGCCACTCGTGGGCAGGAGGCTACGCAGACAACGATAGCGGCAACAACCAAGAGGCGGCCGGCGAATCGCTGTTCGGCTGGGTAGGCGAATATATGTGGGGCCTGCTGACGGGCAATGTGGACTACCGGAATGCAGCTATTTACGGCTTTACGACGGAATTGAACGCGGTTCAGCAATATTGGTTCAACTACGACGGAGACAACTGGCTGCCGGAATGGACGCACAAATCGGTCGGACAAGTATATGGCTCCTCCAACTTCTTCGGTACGTTCTTCAGCGGCGAGCCCGTGCACGTATACGGCATCCACTGGCTGCCGACGGCTGAATACTTGACGAGCTACGGCCTGAATAAGGACAAAGCAGCCGCATTGTACAACGGCTTCGTCGCGGATAACGGCGGCACGCCGGGCACGGACTGGCAGCATATCGTCTGGCCGATTCGGGCGCTCAGCGATCCGCAGTCGGTGCTTGCCGGCTGGAACACGACGAATATGCAGCGCAACGAAATTTTCAACACTTACTGGTTCGTTAACGGCATGGCCTCGCTTGGCGAGCGTACGAAAGACGTATGGGCGACTGGTTGGAGCAGCGCGACCGTATATAAGAAGAACAATGTCTATACGGCGCAAGTGTGGAATCCGACGTCCAACACGGTTACGGTGACGTTCAAGAATGCTTCCGGAACGACCGGTACGGCGGTTGTCGGTCCGCACTCGCTGGTGAAGGTTAATCCGATGACGAACTCGAACGCATCTGATCAATGGGTCGCATGGGATGGCACATCTGGCGGCGGCAGCGGCGGCGATGGAGGAAATGTCGGCACGCAGCAACCAGGCGCCAATCTCGCGTTGAATAAGGCGGTTACCGTATCGTCCACGGAAGCGCCGTTCGCCGAATCCAATGCAACAGACGGCAATGCGGCTACTCGCTGGGCTTCCGTGCCGAATGTCGACGCTCAGTGGCTCACGGTTGATCTTGGCAGCGTTCAGACGCTAACGAAAGTGAAGCTGACATGGGAAGTCGCATACGGCAAGTCGTATAAAATCCAGCTGTCGAACGACAACGCGTCGTGGACGGACGTATATGCCACAACGACAGGCGACGGTGGCACCGACGAAGTTGCCATTACTGGCTCCGGACGCTACCTGCGCATCAACATGACGGAGCGCGGCACGATCTATGGCTACTCGCTTTATGAAGTGGAAGCGTACAACGACGGCACAACGACTCCGCCCCCAACTTCGGCGCTGCTCTCGCTGAACAAATCGGCAGCCGCGTCGACGGTCGAAGGACCGTTCGCTGCCAGCGCGGCGGTGGATGCCGACCTGAACACCCGCTGGGGTTCGGCTCTTGGCGTGGATGGACAGTGGATCTCGATCGATCTCGGTCAAGTCCGCACGATCACGCGCATTGCGCTCAACTGGGAAGCGGCGTACGGCAAGTCCTACAAGCTGCAAGTTTCGGGCGACGGCTCGAACTGGACCGATGTGTACAGCACGACGACCGGCGACGGGGGCAATGACGACGTCGTAGTCAGCGGCACGGGACGTTACGTTCGGATGTATGGCACGGAGCGCGGCACGCCTTACGGCTATTCGCTTTATAATTTCGAAGTGTACGGCTACTAAAAGTAGTGTAAGTTATAGTAACGTCAAAACAACAAGGCTGCTCCAGTGCCGAGTCTTCGGTACAGAGCAGCCTTGTTTCTTATGGTAACAAGAAGTCCATGCTATACGCGCCAAATATGCTTGAAGTCTATCCAGCCAAGTGAATTAATTCGTACGCCCTTGAACGAAGGATGATAATCCGTATAGAAACGGCTGTGAACCATGAATAAGACCTGGTACTCACTCCGAAGTTTCTGTTCGATTTGAGCATATGCAGCCATACGGTCCTTAGGTTCCTTGTAAGCAAGGGCATTATCCAATCGATCGAGAGCCCATCTGACAAGCGCCGGCGACATCATCAATCTTAAGAAGTTATCTTCCTGCTCATAGCTCTCGATCAAACTAGCTTCCTTCTCTGCGAATACGAGAGCATGGAACACTGCATCAGCCTCATCCAATCGATCATGAAGCTTCTCTGGTGCCTCGATCTGGATCTGCACTTGTATCCCATAGTCCATGCACTTCTTCTGAATCCAGTAGACATCCTCCTGGCGGCCATTATGTGAGGTTATTGTAATGGGCAATCGATCGAAGCCGAGACGTTTAATACGTTCTCGCAGTTCCTCATCGGAAATTGGTTCTCTATTAATTGCTGAAGGCTCGGATTCTGGAAAAAAACCAGCAGCCGGCAAATATCGGTAGCCTCCCAGTTCCGTAATCATTTCTTCTCGGTCTAGCAGCTGATCTACTGCGCTGCGGAACTGCTCCGACTGATGCGGCCCCTCCTTATTCATGTTCCAGCTCAGTACACTTGTGCAGACGTTATTCGATTCAAGCTGGATTAGGCTGCTCTCATCCGTCATCTCTTGCAGCTGGGGATTGATCAACTGTTTCCAGCTTGTTATATTCGCTTTTATCGCTTCCTGCTTCGGTATATACACGATCTCGACTTGATCGAGAAGCGGACGTGTTTGATAATAATGCACGTTTGCGCCAAGCAATAATTTGCCTTGGGTCCACTCTTCGATCTGGAATGCGCCTGTGCCGATCGGATGCTTCCAGAACCGCTCTTCCGTGTGCCCCAGCAATCCGGAAGGAAGGATAGACATCGCGACGTTATTGCAATATTGGAGGAATAACCAGTTGGGTTTATAGAGATGGAAACGGACAATGCGTTCCGACACCGCTTCGACGCTGTCCACTGTTCGTACAATCCAACTGTTGTTCATCTTTTCTCTTCTAAGGCGTTCAACGGTGAAGACAACATCTTGCGCGGTCAATTCCGTCCCATCGTGAAAAAATACACCTTTCCGCAAATGAAAGGTCCACGTTGTCGCGTTCTCATTACATTCCCATTCATGGGCGATTCCCGGCAGAATCAGGCCTGTTTGCTCTTCCAGCATGACAAGTCTATCCCAGATCTGCTGAATCAAATGCGCATCTAACGAGAACAAACATTGTGCCGGATCAAGGGTAATAATCGTCTTCGTAATAGGGAGGCGCAGAATGTCAGCATGTTTTCCTTGCTGCTTATGGAAACCGAAGTTTCCGCTCATCCACTCCATGAATTTGTCGTTGGCCGCCGTCCCCTCGCCGAAGGTGTGAAGAAGATGAAAAGCTTGATTGTATTGACCTTCTTCGGCATATTGCCTTGAGAGATCCAGCAGCAGCTTCTCCCGATCTTGCAAAAATGTAATTTGCGAGCGGTTGCCTCTTCCTCTGCCTGCCTTCCATTCGATGAAGCCTTTACCCGTCAGTTTACGAAGGATGAGCTTCGCATTTCTTTCCGAGCAGTGCAGCACCTCAGCGACTTGTTCTAATGATGCCTCTACCGCCGCCCCGGCTCCAAGCTCGCCTGCAAACCGACGATAAAGCGTCAAGTAACGTTCCAATGCCAACATGTATATCTCGCACCTCGCATAAAAGGGGAAATCAATTGCGTTTATTCTACACTTTTTACCCCTTTCTTTCACCCGCATAATGGAATTAACTATTAGGGCTGCACGAGCCCTCGTCGAAGGGGATGCCATGATGACATACGACGATTACCATACTGCAGAGCAGCTGCATAAACTTCGCCAAGCCGAAATCGATCGGGCCATTCGCTTAGGCTTGCATGTGAAGTACGATGAGATGAAGAAGCCCACAAAAGCACGCAGAATAGTTTTTCTTCACACACTGTTGCATTTCGTGAAGCTAGTGAAGCGAATTCATTTGCGTTTTAACAAGAGAAGGAATAAGATATTGTAAATTTATTGCGTAAACTTGATCGAATTGGATCATAAGACTTTGCATGAAACCGTATGCGAGCTTCAAATAATGTAGATACGACTTTATCTTCTTCTAATGACATCACGGAGGAACATACGATGATGACGACTCCCTTAACGGTTTATTTAATGGCCGGCGTAGCGACAGCGAATCAGATGTTCAATGAGTGCTGCCGCAAGCTCGAGAATATCCTGAAGCAGGAAACGAGTAAGTTGGACATTCATGTACTGTATCCGTACGGCAACAACAGCCGCAAGCTGTGGGCGCAAGTGCTTGAAGTAGGCAGCGATTTGACGAATCGGCCGCCGCTGTTTCGAATCGGCGGACGCAAGGCCGCAGAAGAAATCAAGGCGACTTATCACGGAGACGGTCCAGTGCTGCTGGTTGGTCATAGCGGCGGTGGCGCTGCTGCGTATCAGGCGGCAGTCAAATTGCACAAGGATGGCGTTCTCCAGGACTTCCGTGTCGTACAGATCGGCTCGCCGCGCATCCGCGTCCTGCCGGCGCTCAAGGACCGCGTCAGTTATTTTCATGCCATTGATGCCAGCGGCAAGCTGAACGATCCGATCAGCCGGATCGGCAGCTGGGGCGGGTGGAGCAGAAGCGGCAAGCGGGGAGTCGTTCCGCAGTGGAACCATTTCAAGTATGCGCCGGGTTATGTGGAAGGTATGCCGATCGTTGGCGGCCATGCGGATTACTTCAAGCATTCGAATCCATTCGTCGATTCGGAAGCCGTGTGCAATTTGGACAAAACGATTGATCGTATTCGCAGCAGGTTGAACGGTTGGATTTGATTCGATACACTAAGGGTATTAAGGTGTATCGGAGGGATCGCTATGATCGATATTCGCAGAGCGGCATCGACCGCTTCTAATGACGCAGGATGGCTGCAAAGCTGGCATCACTTCTCGTTCGGCAGTTATTTCGAGGAGAGTAACCGGTTTTTCGGTCCTCTTTGCGTTTTCAACCATGATATTATTGCGGGCGGACGGGGCTTCGGCGCTCACCCTCATCGCGAGATGGAGATCGTCTCTGTCGTATTGCGCGGCGAGCTGAAGCACGAGGACAGCGCAGGCAATACAGCGCTCACGACGTTCGGCGGCATTCAGCGGATGACGGCTGGCACAGGCATCATACACTCGGAGACGAATCCGGGCGAGGAGCCCGTCGAACTGCTGCAAATATGGTTTATGCCCGAACAGGCTCGTCTGGCGCCGGATTATGAAACGACGCATTACGATACGAACGCGCTGCGCGGCCGCTGGCTGCCCGTTGTGAAGCGTGAAGGCGGTCCGAACATCGCGGCTATCCATCAGGATGCAGCGATTTACCTGACGCAGCTCGAGCCAGGCCAAGTCGTCAGCTACGAGGCGCAATCCGAGCGTCTGCACTATTTGTTCATCGTGAGAGGGTCTGCGGAGCTGACGATTAATCGGGCATCCCATACGTTGTCGGAAGGCGATGCCGTACGATTGACGGATGAAACAGCCATTCGATTGTCGGCAATCGGTGAGCATCCGCTGCTCGCCTTGCTGATCGACATGACGCCGAATCCTGTTCGCGAAGGAGGCGACCAGGCATGACAGGTACACAAGCTGCCTATGAACCGAAGCGTCCGGGCCACCAGTCACCGCCGCCTGAAGGATCGAAGGCGCTCATTAAGCTGGCGATCGGCCGGCTGCTAATCGATACAGCGATTGCGGGGCTGTCGTTCGACGTTCGAGAGTCGGATGGCCGATGGACGATTGAAGTGTTTGGCGTGAATGCCGAGGACGCAGCATTTATTGCGCGCAATGCACCGTTCCTGAATTTATTTTACTTTGAAGCGGTACCGGCGAATGAAGCATCTGGTGAAGCTGCCATTCAGAAATATTGGATGTACGATGAGCATCAACCGGTCGTTGGGTATGATGCGGAACGGCTGGCTCTGTCATTGACGGTCGATTCATATATGGCGTACTCCAACGAGAAGGTTTAATTTCATGGCGAATACACATACCTATACGAGACGTGAAGAGGTTGCGAATGCGATCACGCACGGTATTGGCGTCGCACTAAGCATAGCTGCCCTCGTGCTGCTTGTTGTGTTCGCCGCATGGAAAGGCACGGCGGAGCACGTCGTGAGCTTCACGATCTACGGCACGTCGATGCTGCTGCTCTACACGGCTTCGACGCTTGTGCACAGTTTTCCGGAAGGCAAAGCGAAAAATTTGTTCGAGGTGCTCGATCATTCGTGCATCTACGTATTTATCGCGGGGACCTATACGCCCATTCTGTTCCATATCGTGAAGGGCGCGCTCGGCTGGTCGCTGTTCGGAGTCGTATGGGGAGTGGCCATTGCGGGAGTCGTGTTCAAATCGTTCTTCGCCAGCCGTTTTCTGTTCACTTCCACGCTGCTCTATATTGCAATGGGCTGGATTATCGTCATCGCTTGGGGGCCGCTCGTTGAAGGATTGGCGCCTGGCGGCCTGCATTTGCTCATAACGGGCGGCCTCCTGTATACGTTCGGCACCGTGTTCTACATGTGGCGGAGCTTCCCTTACCATCATGCGGTATGGCATCTGTTCGTGCTTGGCGGGTCGATTCTCCAC
Source organism: Paenibacillus sp. CCS19 (assembly GCF_033239625.1). Taxonomy (NCBI): domain Bacteria; kingdom Bacillati; phylum Bacillota; class Bacilli; order Caryophanales; family Paenibacillaceae; genus Paenibacillus; species Paenibacillus sp. CCS19. Next base: position 1,319 of record NZ_BTCK01000019.1, on the reverse strand, counting down.
TTCTTTGCGATTCTGTTGTTTATCCTTTGATTGGAATGGTTATGACTAAGGCGGCCCGTACGGGTCGCCGTTTCTGCATAAAGGTCTAGTTCCATTGCCGCACCAATGCGTACAATAAAATGAGAAGGAAGTCATGCTTTACTAAAAATGGATGTCCGAATGCTGTTCTTCATTTGACAAAAGGTTGGTATATTCATATACTTTTATATACTTACAAAAAGTAACCGAAGAAATGAATTTGATCAATACCGCCAGGCAACACTAGATAGAACTAACGCCGATGGTGGAGGGGAGCAGAAGCATGCACACCATTCAGACGGACATCATTTCGATATTGAAACGCAAAATCACCACTGTGCCAAGCGGCGACAAGATGATTTATTTGGTCGGCCCGGTTCGGCTGCCTGTTTCCTTGGGTGGCGAAACGCATATATTCCAATGGTACTGCTGGCTTCGCTGCGACAAAATGGCAGGCGATACTTGCCAGGATGAGCAGCAGTCGACGGAGCAAATCATTTCGCGGCTGTCGGCATCCAATCTGGCGGAGATGCAGCAATCAAGCGTTCTTGTGTACGGCGACTTCGCGAATGCGCCGGATGCAGTGATTCGTATGCACAGCATCTGCCATACTGGCGATATCTTTGGCAGCAAGCGCTGCGATTGCGGCTACCAGCTTGAGCAGTCCATGAAGATGATCGTCAAGCACGGCCATGGCGCGCTCTTCTACTTGGCGAACCATGAGGGCCGCGGCATCGGCCTGTTCAGCAAAGCGATGGCGTACGTGCTGCAAGAAGAAGGTTATGACACGGTTGACGCCAACCTGCAGCTTGGCTTCCAAGACGATATCCGCAGCTACGACGATGCGATTCAAGTGCTGAAGGAGCTTCGTTCCAAGCCGGTAACGCTCATCACGAACAATCCGCGCAAGCTTGACGCGCTCGTTGCTTCCGGTGCGGATGTATCAGGTCGCGTACCTCTGTGGGGCGACGTATCCGAGTTCAACAAACGGTACTTGGAAACAAAAGTCCGCCGATCCGGCCATTTTGACAGCAGCAGCAGAACCAACCCAACATCTTAGTAATTTCAAAAATAATACAAAAACCAAGGACGGGCGACTGCTCGTCCTTTTTGTATTATTCAAGGAAGCATGCGCTCGAACAAAAGTTGTGCCCAAAGGGTACACGACTCTTATCGGAGTCTCGTTATTGGGTGGTGACAGGTGCACACGATCGAACAAAGGATGCAGACGTAATCAAGTATCTAGATACAGTAATCCAGAAGCTTTGCCGCAAGGCGGCAAGAGCGGGCACACGACCACA
>NZ_BTCK01000018.1:0-115796 GCF_033239625.1 Paenibacillus sp. CCS19 | reverse complement strand
GGGGTTAAGACACCTCCCTTTCACGGAGGTAACAGGGGTTCGAATCCCCTACGGGTCACCATTATATTATCGCGGGGTGGAGCAGCTCGGTAGCTCGTCGGGCTCATAACCCGAAGGCCGCAGGTTCAAATCCTGCCCCCGCAACCAATTATTATCAACCACACCACCTGAAGAGGTGGTTTTTTGTTATTTACGTAGACGGATTTGTGTTTTAAGCGCATACCAATCTATTATGTCTTGACCGATATCTCTAGTGGGACTACACTTACGAGAGAATGCGCACAGTAGGAAAGGGACGGACATCCATGGAAAGAGAACAACCGCAGCGAAGACATCACGCCGTTGTAAGGTTCGGTTTGGCGATGCAAGCGCGGGTCTGGTACAATGCCAAGATTGATGTTTGGGCGTCAATGATATTCAGCGTGTTTAATGTTGTAATGAATCAGTTCTTTATGCCCTTCGCGATCCGAGAAGGGGCATCGAATTTGCAGGTCGGCCTATTATCGGCTGCACCGGCGATCGGACTTATTTTCTCGCCATTATGGGCGAGCCTTATTGAACGCACAGGGAAGTATAGGCTGTTTTTTATTTTCCCGAATGCGATTGGCAGGGTATTGCTGGTGTTTCCGGCGTTGTTTCCGCATCCGACGGTTTATGTCGCAACCGCTGTTACGTTCCAGCTGTTAATGGGCATTCAAGCGCCTGCGTACGCTTCATTGCTGCCAAAGATGTATCCTTGGGATGTGCGAGGCAGGTTGATGGGGTATGTACGCGTCGCAATGGGCGCGCTGATGATACCGCTGGCGTATATCGTAGGCAGCTGGTCTGACCAATCAGGGCCTTCTGGTCCGCTGTTAGCCGCTTCGTTCTTCGGCCTCCTATCGATTGTGCTGTTCAACACGATAAGGTTGCCGAAAACAGCTGTGCAAGCGGACAGCAAACGTAAGCAGAAGCGCTCCGCGAAGGAAACGCTGATCGAACAGTGGAGTCTTGTGAAGGGCAACCGGATATTGGCTGTATTTCTGTTAGCAACGACTTTTGCCGGTTTCGGCAATATGCTCGCTAACCCGCTGTATCAGATTATACAGGTGGATGAGCTCGACTTAACGAATGTACAGATTGGTTTAGCGCGGATCGCTTATTATTTGGGTTTATTGCTGACCTATCTCATTGCTGGCTGGATGATCGACCGATATGATATCCGTTACACACTGATGGTCGGGATCGGCGCGTATGCGGTCGTTCCGCTCTTGTACGGCGTATGGGGAACCTATAGTGCCGTCATTGTAGGCAACGGTATTCAGGGCATGGGAGAAGCGATTTGGGACATTGGTATCTTGTCCTTTATTTTCCGACTGGTGCCTGGCCGAGAAGGGGTCATATTCGGAGTTCACTTGATGTTGTTCGGCTTCCGCGGAACGCTTGGTCCGCTGTTAAGCGCAGGATTATCGGAGTCAGTCGCTTTATCAAGTCTGCTCATCATTGCTTCCATCTGCGGGTGGATCGGTACGACACTGTTCGTATTGGGCAGTCGTGGGCGAATGAAAGATGATCATCTAGAGGCGAACAGCTCGACATAGGATGATGACGGACTGACTAACGGTTATCAGAACGGCTGTTTAGCTAAGATGACTGAAAATAAATGTTCAACGGTTGCCATTGAGGCTATTAGGCCTCGGTGGCAATCTTTTTGGTTAAGATAGAGCAAATAAGCTCAATAGAACACGTTAGAATCGAAAGTAGACCATTAGGATTCAATAAGCACCGCAGCATCCGTTAGCTTATGAGCAGCCTACTTGCAACTATCACGAAACTAAAAAGCGACTTGCAGCACCGGTTCGTTCCGAATGGGACGAAGGCCGAGGCGGCAAGTCGCTTTTTTTATTACAATGCGTCGGTTACACTTGCTCCTTCAGCAGCAGCAGGTCAATCAATTGCTGTTGTGTGACATTGCCGAAGTAATGGCTGATCTCTTGGTCCGCAAGCGCGGCTTGCAGAGCCTGTTCTTCGTAGCGGATGCCGGTAAGCACCTGCTCCAGCTCGGCCACATCGCCCACGCCGAAGAAGTCGCCGAAGATATGGCAGCCTGCAATGAGGCCATCTTCGACATCAAGTCGCACATCGATAATGCCGGCAGCGAACTTATAGGCGTTCTGGATATTGAATTTAGGCGATCGCCCATAGTTCCAGTCCCAGTTGCGGTAACGGGACTCGGACAGCTCACGAATCGCTTTCCAGTCCTCTTCTGTAAGCCGGTATTGCGGCACCTCGGAAGGCTCCATGCCAAAGATGTGGCGAAGCAGCTCGTCACGGAACTGTTCAATCGTCAGAGGCTCCTGCAGGAACTCGGTAATGTTAGCTACGCGGGAACGAACCGACTTGGTAGCTTTGGACTCCACCTTGATTGGCTTCACTTTCAGAGCGGAGGCGACATGTTCCATCTCGGAGTTGAAAAGCAGCGTGCCGTGGCTGAACATCCGTCCGCGTGTTGCGAACATAGCGTTGCCGGATACTTTGCGATCGCCGATCTGAATGTCGTTACGGCCGCTTAACTCAGCATCGATGCCAAGCGCTTGCAAGGTGTCGACGACAGGCTGCGTAAACTTGCGGAAATTGTGGAACGATTGACCGTCGTCCTTCGTTAGGAAGCTGAAATTCAGGTTGCCGGTATCATGATAGACGGCACCGCCGCCAGAGAGGCGGCGAACTACTTTAATGCCGCGCTCGTTAACGTATTCGGCGTTAATTTCCTCGATCGTATTTTGATTTTTGCCAATGATGATCGATGGTGCGTTAATGTAGAACAAGAGGTAGCTGTCCGTCATAGGCAGCTGACGCAGCACATATTCTTCGATCGCCAGGTTAATGGTCGGATCGGTTATGCCTTGATTATCGATGAAAAGCATGATCGGTTCCTCCTCCAAACGGGTACGCTCTTGCAAGCAGGCGCGACTATCGGCCCATTGTGCTCTATGTAGATCGTAACATATTTAAAGAGTGGAGACGAGTCTGCGCAATGAATGTACAGCAGCAGCGTCAGAGCGAGAGGCTTACTGCTGTTTGTAATACGTTCGGAACACAATGTCCTGATTATAGTTGCCGAAGCCTTTGCCATACAGAGTCAGGCCTCCGACATGGGCTGCATCGTCGTCAACCGATAACCGCAGCGTCCACTGATTACGCTCCTGCTCGATCACGTTAATCCCGTTAGGAGACAGCATAACGCCATCGATGAAAGTTCCTTCCTCGTTGATACGCAGCACCTTGAGGAAGCCATATTGGTTGATGTTATCCGTCCACCATTCCGGAGTGAAGGAACCGCGTCCGCCGCCGGAATCGCCGGGACTCGTCCAGTAGCCAAGATCCGTACGATTCAGATGGAAGCGAATATCGGAAGGCCAATTGGAGTTGACGCCAGGCGCTTCGGATGATATCTCCAGCGTAATCTCGATCTCTGTCAGCTGTTGAGACGGAAGCAGATAGTTTGGAATTTTGTACTCGATATAACCTTTGCCGAACCACAAAATATTCGCATGCATCCGCTCAGGCGAGAGGAAGTAACGCGGATCGTCGAAGTGACCGATATATTGAGACGTAGTCGCCAGACCGCAAGTCGGATGAACCTCGAACGAGGTGTAATGCCCGACTGGAATCGAAACCTCATGCATAAGGCGTATCGTCTCCTCCACTTGCGGGAGCGAGATCTCAATCCATTCCTCGATTATCGAATTAAGCTTATGCGTGCCCCCATTCAGGCGAACCATCTCAGATCGGATAAGCCCTGCCTGCTGCAGCTTGCGAATGTGCATGGTGACTATGGCGCCGCTTAAGTTCAACTGTTCAGCCAGGTCTTTGTTGTTCATTGGCTTCTGCGCGAGAAGCTTCAATATGTTTAATCGTACTTCGCTCGCAAGCGCTTCGAATAGCGGAAGCCATTTGACATCTGCACTGGCTTTAATCATTATCGTTCCTCCATCACTACAGTGAATATGAATGCCGGTCATTTATATGAAAGTGAATTGGTTCTGTATTTACATAATAATTAATATATACATAAACTAATTGAATGAAAAGGCTTTTATTTAAAAAAATATGTTGCATATGAAAGCGATATCGTTTTTAATTGAATTAAGGATTAACATAATTCTTAATCTACTTAACACCAATATTAATTCAAGGTAGAGGAGTTGTCTACATGAGTTTAAAAGCCAAAATGATTGTTGACAAAGATTTTGCAATTTCCGAGATTGATGACCGTATTTATGGTTCCTTCATTGAACATCTGGGCCGTGCCGTATATAACGGTATTTACGAGCCAGGTCATAATACAGCGGACGAGAATGGCTTCCGCGGTGACGTACTTGGTCTGATCAACGAGCTGCAAGTTCCGATCGTACGTTATCCAGGCGGCAACTTTGTATCCGGTTACAACTGGGAAGACACAGTAGGTCCCAAAGAGCTGCGCAAACGCAGACTAGAGCTCGCATGGCGCGTCGTCGAAACGAACCAATTCGGTTTCAACGAATTCGTAGACTGGGCGAAGAAAGCGAATACGCAAGTCATGATGGCGGTTAACCTCGGTACGCGCGGCATCGATGATGCACGCAATATTGTCGAGTACAGCAACCATGCAAGCGGTTCGTACTGGAGCGATCTGCGTCGTTCCCACGGCTATGAGCAGCCTCACAACATTAAGACTTGGTGCCTCGGCAACGAGATGGACGGCCCTTGGCAAATCGGCCACAAGACGGCAGTCGAGTATGGACGCATTGCGCTCGAATCGGCGAAGGTTATGAAATGGGTTGATCCAACGATCGAGCTCGTCGCTTGCGGCAGTTCGGCAATCGGTATGCCAACGTTCCCAGAGTGGGAAGCAACGGTACTGGATCACACGTATGACCACGTGGAGTACTTGTCGCTTCATCAATACTACGGCAACCATGAGAACGATACGCCGACATTCCTCGCGCGTTCGCTCCAAATGGAAGACTTCATTCGTACGGTCGCAGCCACTTGCGATTACATCAAAGCAAAGAAACGCAGCAAGAAGAAAATGCTCCTGTCGTTCGACGAATGGAATGTATGGTTCCACTCCAACGAAGCAGACAGGAAGATGGATCCATGGCAGATCGCTCCGCCACAGCTTGAAGACGTGTACAACCACGAGGACGCGCTTGTTGTCGGTACGATGCTCATCGCTATGTTGAAGCATTCCGATCGTGTGAAGATGGCTTGTCTTGCACAGCTCGTTAACGTAATCGCGCCAATCATGACATCGACCGGCGGCGGCGCTTGGCGTCAAACGATCTTCTATCCATATATGCACGCTTCGGTATTTGGCCGCGGCAAAGCGCTTGTGCCGCTCGTTCAATCGGACAAGTACGACACAAAAGAAATTACGGATGTTCCTTACCTCGAATCAATCGCGATTCATAACGAAGAGAAGGAAGAGGTCACGATCTTCGCGGTTAACCGCCATCTGGAAGAGTCGCTTCCATTCGAGATCGACCTGCGCAGCTTCGGCGCTGCAACGATCATCGAGCATATCGTGCTCGAATCGGACGATCTGAAAGCCGTTAACACGGAGTTGCAGCCGAACCGCGTTGTGCCGAAGAACAACGGCAACGCAACAGCGGACGGCCTTACGATTCAAGCATCGCTGCCGAAAGCATCGTGGAATGTTATCCGCGTGAAAGTATAATCTGCGTAGCTACTCACGCATGCTTGATGCAAGGCTTGCACGCAAAGAATCTCCAAATCCGCTTAGCGGGATTGGAGATTCTTTGCGTAAGGCTATGGAATTGAACGTAATGGTTATAGGGTAGGTTTCACGATCATCAGTACGAACAAAGCGATGCCGAGTACAGTAGCAATGTAGTGAATGACCCGGACTTGCGATACGAGAGCGTTGTATTCTCCAGGAGGATTCGAGGATGATTGAACAGCTGAAGCTTGATGAAACAGCCAGTTGAACACTTTCTTCTGTCTTGGCGCAGCGAAGCCGATGACTAGAATTTGGATCATGACATAAATAACAAGCGAACCGTAAATCCATACGTCCTTGAACTGATAGTCGCCGATGATGACGAGCACGAGTCCGCTAATTACCGCTAGAGACCCGCCTATCTTCGGAAATAGCTCAAGAGTGGCGCCAAGACGAAACGATGAGCGCAGCTGTTCCGTCGACTGACCTGCACGCAGCAGGACAGGCGAGAAGTAGGTTGGTCCGATTCCGATAATTGCTGCCATTACGTGTACGACAACCAGAAGCATATAGCCATCCATCGTGCCGAATCCCCCTCGAATCGAACAAATGTCGTAAGCCTGCACTGATATTACATTAGCGCACAGTTGTTGGCAACTAAAGATATCCAAAAGACCCATTGAAATGTAAGGACAATCGCCCGCAGGTCATGCTCTTCAGAGCCGATTGTGCTATGCTAGGACACGGAGGGATATGTAATGAGAGTCAATCCAACTAATCGGCTTGGAAGAGGGAATCCTGTCCGTCTGTCGGATGGCCGTCAGCGGCACTTTCTATTCACTGGTGCGCAACCGGCATTGCCAATTTACGTAGAGAGCATTGGTTATAATCCGGAGCAGGAGTCCATCGACCGCGAAGAAGGGTACCCATGCTTCCATTGGCTGGAGACGGTCAGCGGCGAAGGTATCGTTGAGGTTGCCGGTCAGCGGCTGACGCTTCCGCCGCATACAGGCATTTTGCTATATCCGCATATCAAGCATTCCTATCGCAAAGCCAGTGACGAATGGTCGACAAGCTATATTACGTTCGATGGGTCCCAGGCGGCACCTATGGTGACTTCGCTTGGCTTCCGGCATTCGGAGTGGTTCAAGTGGGAGCAAGAAGCGTCAGAGCTAAGCGGTCATTTGACGCGAATGCTCGTTGCGATCGAGACGGCGGATGACCGTTCGGGGTTGGATGCTTCGAGCGGGTTGTATCGATTTCTTCTTCTATTGAAAAAATATGGTCAAGTCAGCTCGGGTTCTTCGCTGTTTCAGCATATGGAAAGGCTTAACCCGCTGCTTGCGTGGCTGGACAGCAATTACAGCGACCCAGCCGTCGGACTGCCCGAAATGGCAAATCAACTGAATGTGTCTGCCCGTTATTTGAACATGCTGTTCCGCAAAGCGTTCGGCATGACCGCCTATACGTATCTCATTCAACTGCGGTTGTCCAAAGCGAAGGAACTCATTAGCGGTCTGGAGCGAAAACCGATCATGCAAATTGCGCAAGAGGTCGGTTATCGAGATGCGAGCCATTTTATATCGGTATTCCGCAAGGCAGAGGGCATGACGCCCGAGCAGTTCCGCAAGCTTCATTAAGAAGCTTCATGAAATAGACGAAACTAGAGCTTCACAGATATCGTATAATAGATGACAATAATCGACACGGTTCGATATGACGGTACGCGATAAGAAGGTGTGGCTAAGAACAGATGCATTGGATTTCCAATTGGTTTAATAATATGAAAATACGTACGAAGCTGTTTCTGTCGCTCGTACTCGTCGTTATCGTTCCCCTGCTTATTGTGGGCCTTTTTCTTACGTCTCAATTTCGAGAAAAGGTGCTCGACGATGCAGTCGCGCAATCGTTGAACAACGTGGAACGGATTAAACAGCGGATGAGCCAATTGCTGGCTGTGCCAATCGATGTAGCGAGCACCCTCATGTATGATAAGAAGTTGTACGATATCGCGAATACTTCGTTCGCTAGTTCGGGCGAGGTATTCCGCGCGTACAACGAATATCCGATATTCCAAAGAATCAGAGAAATTCATAAAGAAATTCGGAGCATTCGATTATATGTCGACAATCCGACTTTGCTGAACAATTGGGAATATATGAAGGCGGATACGGCAACACAGGCGGCCTACTGGTATAAAGAAGCACTGGATAGTCAGATGGCTTTGTGGTATTACTTCGACGAAGAGACGAATCCGGGTACTAAATACTTGAACCTTGTGCGGCGTATCGACTTCTTGGGATATAGAACGAGCGGCATTCTCGTCATCTCGCTCCAACGAAGCGAATTAACGAACATTCTGATGAATGAGCCGTTCGATACGATGATTATTGATGAGAACAATCGTATTGTAGCGTCCACCCGCGCTGCGGATGAAGGACTTGAATTAAGCGATGTAAGCGTCGGGATGACACTTGACGGCTTCAAGGATGGAACCTTTAATACGTTGGTCGACGGCAAACGGTCCAAGGTAGTCGTGGAATCGATTACGCCGACCGCAAGTCGAAACGGACTTCGCATCGTATCGGTCATCGGGATTGAGGGCATCGTGAAGGATGCGAATCGTATCGGGATGCTTGGCTTGATGATTATGCTGTTCAGCTTAATCGTAGCGATTATATTGATATCGTTCGTATCCAAACTGCTGGCCAATCGGATGCTTCGGCTTAGCCGGGAGATGAATAAAGTGGCCAGCGGTAATTTGAATGTTGCGCTGCAGATAGACGGTAACGATGAGGTTGGTCAATTAGCCCGCCAATTCAACGGGATGATGCATAGCATTCGCGATCTGATGGAAGAAGTGCGGGAATCGAATGAACAGCAGAATTTGCTCAAGATCAAGCAGAAGGAAATTAAGCTTCGCATGATGGCGAGCCAGATTAATCCGCACTTCTTATTCAATGCGTTAGAGTCGATTCGAATGAAGGCGCACATGAACAAGCAGACCGAGATCGCCCAGACGGTGAAGTTGCTGGGCACGCTGATGCGCAAAAATCTTGAAATCGGCGGTTCGAGCATTAAACTGGACGATGAGATTGAGATTGTTCGATGTTACCTGGAAATCCAGCGATTCCGCTTCGGCGACCGGCTCGGCTTCGAGTTGGATATTGATCCAGCTTCGCTGCAGGTCCGAGTGCCGCCGCTCATCGTACAACCGCTTGTTGAGAATTCGGTCGTGCATGGGCTGGAAAGCAAAGAAGAGGGCGGATGCGTCGTTATTCGTACAACGATGTCTGACGACTACAAGAAGCTAATGATCGAAATCTCCGATAACGGAGAAGGCATGACGGAAGAGCGGCTGAAGCAGTTGATGGAGTCGCTCGACGATATGGAAGATCGGGAAGGATACCGAATCGGCATGCGAAATGTACATCAGCGGCTCAAGCTTACGTACGGCGATGAATATGCCCTGACGCTTGAGAGCGCACCGGATGAGGGAACGTTCATCCGAATGACGCTGCCGGCGGGAAGGGAGGCTTGGTAAGCATGTATAAAGTATTGATCGTAGATGACGAGCCATCAATCCGCGAAGGGATGACGACGCTGATTGAATGGGAAGACTACGGCTTCGAAGTATGCGGGACGGCTGCCAACGGGAGAGAAGCATTGGCGAAGGCCGATGAGCTGGAGCCGGATCTCATGCTGGTCGATATCAGAATGCCCGGCATTAATGGGTTGGAGCTGATCGAGCGGATTCGCGAGAAGGGCAGCGACTGTCACTTTCTTATTCTGAGCGGCTATTCGGACTTCGACTACGCGAAGAAGGCGATTGGCTTCCGAGTCGACGGTTACCTGCTTAAGCCAGTTGACGAGAAAGAGCTATGCGAGAGTCTGGCGCGCATTCGAGATCGGATTATCGAAGAAAAGGAGCATAAACGCCAGCAGGAATCTGAAGTGGCATGGCGGGGCGAGCAATTGATCGCCTCGGTCGTAACGGGAATGGCTGGCGATTCGCTCAGCGAGGAGCTGTGGGATCCGATCTCGCAGCGGCTCGGTTTGAACTGGACGGGATTTCGCGTTGCGCTCGCAGAAGCTGACCTGACGGAAGATGAGGAGTCAGCAGGAATCGGTCTTCTTAAGAGCAGGTGGAGCAGGGAGCTGGACAAGGAGACGAGCTTTGTCTTCTTGGCGGAGCCTTATGTGGGCATTCTGCTGCGAGCGGACGAGCAGGGTGAAGCGCAGTGGCGCCGGGAACTGGCGGAGCTGCTGGACAGTGAGAAGGTCCCATTATTCCTATCCGTAGGCAGCAAGGTCGACACTTTCCTGCATGTCCGCCAATCCTATGAACAGGCGCTTGACGGCATGCGGCAGCGGTTCGTGCTTGGCATGGGCGTCATCGTGCAGGCAGACGGCGCAGCGGAGCCGCGGCCTATTCTGGAGCCTGGCGAGCTGGACAGCTATGCCGATCAGCTATTCCTGGCCCTTGATATCGGCAACAAGGAGAGTGCGTTTCGAACGGTAGAGGCGCTTGCCGCTCGAATGACAGAAGCGAGGCTGGACGAAGAAACGGTGAAGTCGTCAATGGCCCAGACCGCGTCAGTGGCGTTCAATAAGCTGGCTGCCGCGAATCCGAAGACGTTCACATCGACCCAATCATTCGCGCCTGTCATCTCGGAGATCATTCGGCAGCGGAGCCTGCGGTCGCTCGTCAGCCACCTCAACCAAGCGATTGAAGGAACCGTGAGGTATGCTTCGGAGCATAGTCCAGAGACCATTATCAAGCAAGTCGAGGATTTCATCCGCCGTCATTATAGCGAGAACCTGAAGCTGGAGACGATCGCGGACCTGTTCAACTATAACAGCAGCTATCTCGGCAAGCTGTTCAAGACGCATACGGGCGAGTATTTCAACACGTATCTGGATAAGGTTCGCATCGAGAAAGCGAAGGAGCTGCTCGCGCAAGGACTGAAGGTTCATCAAGCCGCGGAGCGCGTCGGTTACGCGAGCGTTGATTATTTTCATACGAAATTCAAGAAATATGAAGGGGTATCTCCCTCCGCTTTCAAAGGGCGGCCTTCCTAAATGACCGTACAAATTCGAGAGAACCGTTCCAACGATTGCGTTGGACGGTTTTTTTTGTCTTTTTCGCGCGGATCATGTCTAATTTCTCATGTATTTCAGTGCACATTTATCGGGTAGGATTCAGTGCTTGCCGAGGGGTATGATTAGGAAGCAAACGAGATGGAATCGCTTACAGTATAATGCGAAACCAAGGGTTACATATTAACCCAGACCGTCTCTCATAGTGAAATTGTACATGATTTTTGTTCGAATATATCGGGTGCAAAGCTTGTGCTCGAATCAAGTATGATGTTGTTTATGAAAGAAGGAGGGCTAGCATGGAGGCAACAATTCGGGACGATAAAAAGTCCGGCGAAACGAAAAACAAAGGCTTCTGGTACAAGGCGCTTCAACAAAAATACTTGTACTTCATGACCATTCCGTTCGTTATTTGGGTGTTCATATTCAGCTATGTGCCGATTTTCGGATGGATTATGGCATTCCAGAAGTACAGACCAGGTCCAGGGCGGACCATCTGGCAGTTCTGGAAACAGGATTTTGTCGGCTTCAAGCATTTCATTGACTTATTCTCAGATGACCGTTTCTTCCTCGTCATTCGCAATACGCTGGCGATGAGCAGCATGAGCTTGGTAGCAGGCTTCACCGTACCGATCTTGTTCGCGGTACTGCTGAACGAGCTCCGCGGTCAGTTCTTCAAACGGTTCGTGCAAACCGTATCTTATCTGCCTCACTTCGTTTCTTGGGTAGTCGTTGCGGGTATCGTAACGAAGATGCTCTCGATCGATGGCGGCGTTATCAATGACATTCTTGTAGGACTGCACATCGTCGATAAACCGATTCTGTTCATGGGCGAAGAGAAATACTTCTGGTCCATTGTAACCGCATCCGATGTATGGAAAGAGATGGGCTGGAACACGATCATCTACTTAGCCGCAATCACGGGCATTGACCCTGAGCAATATGAAGCGGCACGCGTCGACGGTGCAGGCCGCTGGCGGACCATCTGGCATATTACGCTGCCAGGTATTCGGACGACGATCTCGATCCTGTTGATCATGTCGATCGGCCATTTGATCCAGATCGGCTTCGAGAAACAATTCCTGCTGGGCAACCCGAGGGTTATCGACTACTCGGAAGTACTCGACTTGTACGCCTTGAATAACGGTATTACGCAGAACCGATATTCATTCGGTACAGCGATCAGTATGTTCAACTCGGTTGTCAGCGTCATTCTGCTCTTCGTTGCGAACGGTGTGTTCAAGCGTGTAACGAAAGAAAGCATCATGTAGAAAGGGGATGTATCAGCTATGTCTAAAACGAGAAATACAGCAACTTTCAATGCAACTTTGAGCGATAAAATGTTTGACTGGGCGAACGTCCTCGTCATGTGCTTAGTTCTTGTTATCACGCTGTATCCGTTCTTGAACGTGCTTGCAATCTCGTTCAACGAATCGAACGATACGGTTCGGGGAGGTCTTACGATCTTCCCGCGTGAATTCACGCTGAAGAACTATGAAACGATCTTCGCTTACTCCGGCCTGATTACAGGCTTCAAAATATCGGTGCTTCGTACGATCGTCGGCACGCTGCTCGGCCTTCTTAGCGGCTCAATGCTCGCTTATTGCTTGGCGCGTCCGGATTTCCAAAGCCGCAAGTTCGTCTCTACTTTCTTGGCGATGACGATGTATGTATCCGGCGGTCTGATTCCGACGTACATGTTGTTCCGCGACCTGCACTTGATGAACACGTTCGGCGTGTACGTCCTGCCAGGCATCGTAAGTGCATTCAACGTATTCGTCATCCGTTCGTTCATCGACGGCTTGCCGTACGCGCTGCAAGAATCGGCGAAGATCGACGGTGCGAATGACTTCACCATCTACTGGCGTGTCATTCTGCCGCTCTGTAAGCCGGTGCTCGCAACAATCGCCTTGTTCCTGGCGGTCGGTCAATGGAACTCCTGGTTCGATACGTACCTATACAACAACAGTACGCCGAGCCTGACAACGCTCCAGTATGAGCTGACGAAGGTTCTGCAATCGACGACGAACTCCTCGGACGTACGCGGTAAGAACATTACCGATATCGTAACGAGCGTATCGCCGGAATCGATCAAGATGGCCATCACAATCGTTGTATCGCTGCCGATTCTCGTTGTTTATCCGTTCCTGCAGCGTTACTTCGTTAGCGGTATGACGCTCGGCGCTGTTAAATCTTAAGCCGCATCGTCGTCTTGCATTCAGCATCTCTGACCTACGGTATGAACAGGCCGGCCTGTCCGGCCTGTTATACAATATATGATTTGTCATTTTAGGGAGGGTATCGGTATGAAAGGTAAGGTCTTGAAAACATCTGCCCTGCTGCTCACGAGCGCTATGCTCGTTGGTTCTCTTGCAGCATGCGGCTCTTCGGACAAAGAGAAAGAGCCGGAAGGCACGACGGGCACGGGCACAACGACGGAAACTCCGGCAGTAGATACGACACCAATCACGTATACAATGTTGGCGGCAGATCCAAGTCCGGACTGGAACCAAATGCAAGACGCGATCGGCAAAAAGATTACAGAAAAAACGGGCATCACGCTCAAAATGGATTTCGCGACTGACGCGAACAAAGTATCGCTCGTTGCAGCAAGCGGCGACTACCCAGACATCATCTCCGCTAAAGGCAGCTCGAACCTGTTCGTGGACGCAGGCGCAGTGCTTGACCTGACGGATCTGATCGAGAAGTACGGTCCTAACCTGAAGAAGATATACGGAGACTACTGGAACCGTCTGAAATGGAGCAACGACGATCAAGCGATCTATGTTATTCCAACGTATGACGGTGTAGGCCAAACGTACTTCGATGCAGGCGGCGCATTCTCCCTGCAGCACCAAGCTGTAGAAGAAGCCGGCTATCCAGCGATCAAAACGGTTCAAGACTACGAGAAAGTTATCGCTGACTACGTTGCGAAGCACCCGACAACTGCTGACGGCAAGAAAACGCTCGGTCTGTCGCTGCTCGCAGACGACTGGCGCATCATGATCTCCGTTACGAACCCGGCGTTCCAAGCAACGGGCGCATCCGATGACGGTGAAGTATACATCGATCCGAAGACGTACCAAGCGACGTTCCACTATCGTCGTCCGGAAGAGAAAGAATACTTCCGCTGGCTGAACCACATGAACGATATCGGTCTCCTTGATCCAGAATCGTTCGTACAGAAGGAAGACCAGTACAAATCGAAAATCGCACAAGGCCGCGTCGTTGGCGTAATCGACCAGAAGTGGGGCTTCCAATCCGCAATCGATACGCTGAAGAAAGACGGCAAAGGCAACGAAGCTTACGGCTTCTACTCCGTACAGCTGAATGACAAGACGGTTGACCACTCGTTCGAACCAACGGGCTTCATGGGCGGCTGGGGTCTCATGATCTCGAAGGACACGAAGAATCCGGAGCGCATTATCCAAATGCTTGATTACCTGGCTTCCGAAGAAGGCCAAATCATGATCAACTGGGGCTTCGAAGGCGAGCAATACAAAGTTGAGAACGGCAAACGCGTCATTCCGCAAGACGTTCAAGACAAGAAGACGAACGACGCTTCCAACTTCCATAAAACGACGGGTATCGGTCTGTGGACGAACTACGCTCCGCACTATGGCGACGGCGTAAAAGATTCGACGGGCAACTACTTCACGACGAACTTCCCTGAGCAAATCGTGGCTGCGTACACGGCTGAAGACAAGAAAGTGCTCGAGAAATACGGCAAAACGACGTGGAAAGACTTCTACCCATCGGAAACGGAATTCTCGCCTAAGCCTTGGGGCGCTGCATGGAACCTGCCAATTCCGAGCGACTCCGATGCGAACATCATCTACAACAAGCTGACGCCAATCGTTCGTAAGAGCATTCCGGAAATCATCCTCTCGAAGCCATCGGAATTCGATGCGAAGTGGGATGCGTTCATGGCGGAGCTCGAGAAGAACGATGTGAAGAAATACGAAGACGAGTACACGAAATACATCCAAGAGCGCGTTGATCTGTGGAGCGGCAAGTAATAGTTGGCGTAAAGCGGTATGCGTAATTGAAGAGAACCTCGAAGGCTGACAAGCCTTTGGGGTTCTTTGTTGTTGTGTAAAAAATTTATACGATCTTTAATTGCTATACCATAATTTACAATTTAAAATAACATAGGTCATTCATATTTCTAAAATGGTGTATGAAAAACTTGAGACGGGACTGATCATATGAAGCTGCAACGATCGTTCATTGGCGCAATACTACTGCTGTTAGCGTTACTGTTAGGGTTCGAAGGAAGTACGCAGGCAGCAGCCGCTGCTCCAGGAAATAACGGCAGCAGTGCGACAACACCAGTAAAGTTAGTGATCGATGATCGACTGTCATCGGAAACGGCATATGTCATGAACGGAACATCCTATGTGCCTGTTGCTCCGATTGCGGCAGCGCTTGGGGGCAAAGCGGCGAATGCGAATGGAAAGACGAACGTGCAATGGGGCGGGACGATCGTTACGCTGACGAGCGGTTCCAAGAAGGCGACGATTAACGGAGATCCAGTACCCCTTACTCAGGCGGCGACAACGATTAAAGGCAAACTCTGCATCCCATTCAAATCGGTCAGCGGCATATTCGGAATCAATGCGGTATACCACGCAGCAGATAAGAAAATTACTATTGCGACTTCGCATAAGGAAGCAATCCTATTCGGTTACGCTGTAGATAAGAATGGGCAGCCCGTGCAGCAAGGATTTATTACGTTCAGGAGTCAAGAAGAGTCGCCAACCGAATATATCGCCACGATTGCGAATGGTTACTATCGTATCGACGTACCGGAAGGCACTTATTCAGCCACAGTATTGCAAAAGAACAATGCGCCATATCGGTCGACCAAACTGTCGGGTTATACGGTTACCGTCAAGAATAAGGATCGCGTATTTCTTGGGGTGTCACAGCCTCAGCCGGATTTGACGATAAACGTTCACTATGAGGATGGTAAGCCAGTAGAATCGGGCACGCTTGTGATGCTGACAAGCAGCGGAGAAGAAAGAGCCGCAATTGACAAGGGGCAAGCGGATTTCTCCGTAGAAGAGAAGGGGCAGATATTCTTCAATCGCATCGAGGTCGATCATGCGAATAACGAGCAATGGGATGTGTATATGGTTTACGAGGCCGATCCGGAAGCAGGAAATGCTCTAATAGATGTTATCGTACATCCGGTGAACGTACGGTTGCAAATCAATCGGAATGGCGTTTTGTTCAAACAGGGTGGCTCCATTATGCTAACCGATCCGCAGTTGAATCGCTCATTTGACTACAAGCCGGTGAATGGAGAAGTTGCCTTGTATTTGCCGCGAGGGTCATATACATGGAACGATTACTATTGGGGTAACGATGAGAGGATCCTCTTCGTTCAGATTAGCAAGAAGTTTGAAGTGACGGATGTTAAGGTGCCCATGACGGTTGTCCAAGACATCGCGGGCAGCGAGGTACAAGGCGTTCTTCAATCTAGCTCGGGGGAGCCTATGAAAGGCGGAACTTTATGGTTCTCGTTGAGCAGTGATCCAAGTCAGACCAACGTGGGTCTTGCAATGGTTGACTTCAGTAATGGGAAGTATGGGGTTATCCTTCCTGACGGTACTTATACAGTGACTTATTCTGGCGGCAGCTCGAGTCAGAGGTATTCAATTACAGATTCCTATGTTGTGACGAATGGGAAGGCTGTTTCGCCGAATCTCGTCTTGCCTTCATAAGCAGTTAATAAGGGATGAAGAAGCGATTGGCATATTGTTGCTGATCGTTTTTTTGGTACACAGGACAAGAGAATTAACGTATACATTAAAACGTTTACAAAAGTACATACGTTCGATAGACTATGAAGATGGCTTTTTCTTGAGGGAATGTAAATTTATCGAAGGAGAGAAAGAAGGGGAACATCATGAAGGTTTCGGACCGCGTTGCGACAAGGCGATCGTATCTATGGGCATTGTCGTTTCTAAGGCCATACGGGAAAAAGATTGCACTGCTTGCACTCTGCGCTGTACTTTCCGTTGCTGGCGATACGATGACGCCGAAGGTCATTCAGTACATGATTGACCATGTTGTGCAAGAAGGGAAGTTTGACGTCTTCTACGGCCTGCTTGGTCTTCTCGTCACGGTGAACGTGCTCATGTTGTTCGCCAAGAACAAACGGAACATCTTGCAGCGGACCATCGGGGAGCTGGCGGCGCGCGATATGCAGAGCACGATCTTCAAGCAGCTGCGCAAGCTCGGATTCGCGCATTATGAACGGCATCCGGCCGGCGAGACGCTGTCGATGTTCAACTCCGAGGTCATGTCGGTGCAGCGGATTTACCGACAGTATTTGCCCGGCATTATTGATAACTTATTGTACGTTACCGTCGCCATCATTCTGCTCCTCAATATTAACGCATGGCTGACGCTCATTATGATTCCAACGTTCTGTTTGTACTACTTATTCGGTCCATACTTCGAGAAGAAGGCAGCGCATTATGGCAAAAAGTCAGGGCAGGGCAGGATCGCCTTCAACCAGAAGGTGTACGAGAGCGTATCGGGCTTCCGCGAGTTTCGCGCATTCGGTGTCCAGCCTTGGTACCATGGCCGTACGTATGAGGAACATAAGAAGTGGACGCGCGACTACTTAGCTGCGGCTACCTATGGCTTCGCACGCGGCAGCTTCCGCCGCATTACTTTCTATATGGGAGCTATTGCGCTGTTCCTGACGGGCTACTATATGCTGAAGCATGATATGGTCTCATTGGGCGGTTTCGTTGCGTTCACCCTGCTCTACATGTCGACGATGTTCAAGCTGACTTTGCTTGTCACGCAGTTGACGGAGCAGCGGCTCATCATTCACCAGACGGCGCCATTGTATGATTTCATGCACAAGCCGATCTTAATAGAAGATCCGGATGATCCTATTGAGCCTGCTGTCGTGCGCGGACGATTGCAGTTCGAGAACGTCGAGTTCGGCTATCCGGACCAGCCGCTCGTCATTAAAGGATTCGATCTGGACATTAAGCCGGGCGAGAAAATCGCATTCGTCGGAACAAGCGGCGGCGGCAAGACAACGTTGTTCAAAATGGTCGGCCGATTCTACGATCCAACCGGCGGAGTCGTGAAGCTGGATGGCGTACCGATCCATGAGATGTCGCTTGAGAAGCTGCGCGATTCAATCGGTTACGTGTTCCAAGAGACGTATTTATTCGGCTCGACGGTCAAGGAAAATATTCAATTCGGCATGCCAAGCGCAACAGATGAGGAAGTCATCGAAGCTGCGAAGGCCGCTTATGCCCATGATTTCATCATGGAGCTGCCGGACGGCTATGATACGCAGGTCGGCGAACGCGGCATTAAGCTGTCGGGCGGGCAGAAGCAGCGCGTCGCGATTGCGCGCATGTTCATTAAGCAGCCAGCCGTTATTCTGCTGGATGAAGCGACCTCGTCGCTCGATAACGTCAGCGAATACGAAGTGCAGCAGGCGCTGGATCGTGTCCTTGTTGGCCGGACGACGATCGCGATTGCGCATCGGCTGTCGACGGTGAAGCATTTTGACAGGATCGTCGTTGTGCATGAAGGCCGAGCAGCAGAGGTTGGCTCGTACGAGGAGCTGATGGCGCGCCGCGGTCTGCTGTATGAGCTGGAGCAGGGACATGCAGGTGCTGCGGCTGTGAAGGATGAGGTGAAGGCCGTATGAGTTACATCCAGTTTATGTGGCGCAACATGATGATCGTGAAGCGGTCTTATATTCTTGTTCTTCTATTATTAGCGCTTGAATCGGTATCGAACTATACACTGGTCTATGTGCAGAAAATTTTGATCGACGACGTGTTCGGCCAAGGCAAATACAGCTGGCTGCCCGCCGTCGTTACAGTGTTCGCCGTGGCAGGCATTGTGCATGCGTTAATGTTCACGCTGACGAGCAGACAGCTCGTCACGAACGAATTCGCCATCAGCCATTCGCTGCTGCAGCGCATGCTTGGACGCATCGAGAACGTGCCGATCGAACGATTCGGCCGTGAACGCAACGGCAAGTATGTGTACACGATGACGCAGGACTTGTTCATGTCGGCCAGCTTCATGGGCTGGCAACTGCCGCGAGGCGTGCAGGAGGGAATCAACCTGCTCATTCTGGTTGGTTTCATCGGCTTCTCCAGCCCGACATTATTGCTCATGGTGCTTGTCATGTGCGGCTTCTACTTGGGAGCGGGCTACTACTTCACGCCGAAGCTGAAGGCGGCGGCGAAGCGGGTATCGGAGCGCCGGACGGCGCTGTTAATCGGTATCGAGGAAGGCGTAGCGTCGACGCGTGAGGTTGTTGCTTTCCATCGGCTCAAGTGGGAAGAGAAGGTGTACAACAAGCTGTTCGAGCGTTACTTCGAGCAAGTGCTGGATGAAGCCAAGCTCGTCAACCGTCAGATGCGGTGGAGCGATCCGATGAAGTGGGGAATCAGCCTGATCGTGCTCGGTTATGGCGGTTATGAGCTGATGCACGGACGCATCTCGATCGGTACGTTCGTTATCGTCTTCCAGTTCGCGACGCAGATGTCCGACTCGTGCTATAACCTGTTCCAGTTCTTCATGGGCGTGTCGAGCCACCTCGCATACATGGATAGGGTCAATGGCGTTCTGACGATGGAGCAGAACGAGGCGGGTACGAAGAAGCTGACGGAAGCGCCGAAGCGGATCGACTTCGACGGCATTCGGTTCCGTTACGCGGAGGAACTTCCGGACGTCATCCGCGGCTTGAACGCAGATCTGCAGGCGGGCAAGAAGCTCGCCTTCGTCGGTTCAAGCGGCGGCGGCAAATCGACGATTGCGCAGCTGCTCGTCCGGTTCTACGACCCACAAGAGGGCGGCATTCGCGTCAACGGCATCCCATTGTATGAACTGGACCGTGATCAATGGACGGGCGGCTTGTCGATCGTGTTCCAAGATCCTTATATGTTCCCGGACACGATCCGCGAGAACCTGCTTATGGGGCGGGAATCTCTCACGGATGAGGATATGATGGAGGCTTGTCGGATTGCACAGATCGACAGCTTCATTGAACGTCTGCCGGACGGCTACGATACGCAGGTCGGCGAACGGGGCATTAAGCTGTCCGGCGGCCAACGCCAGCGGATAGCGATTGCGCGCGCGATTCTGACCAACCCGAATATACTCGTGCTCGACGAGGCGACGTCTGCGCTTGATCTAGAGACGGAGCGTCAGCTGCTCGCAGCGCTCGATGAACGCCGCGAAGGCCAGACGACGATTATGATCGCACACCGTCTGTCGACGATTGAGAACGCCGACCGGATCTATGTCCTCGACAGCGGGCGGCTTGCGGATAGCGGGACGCACGAGGAATTGCTGGCGCGCGAAGGCGGCGTGTATAGCGAGCTGTTGATGGCGCAGCGGTAGGCGAGCTAGGTGAGTAAGAAATCCCCATGTCGGACGTATGCGAGTGAGCATACGTCTGACATGGGATTATTTTATTCGCGCAGGGAAGAGGGGATAGGAAGTACGTTATCGATCTTGAATTGGAACGTTTGGCTGATCTGTTTATCCTTACAATTGCTCAGACGGTAAACTGCGCCATTGTTTACATTGGGATCGTTGATAATGGAATGGCAAGTTGTATGGATTCGCTGAGGCGAACCAAAAGAGTCCATCGTGTTATCAAACGTGTAGGTAATGGTATCTTTGCCGTTATAAACCAATTCGTAGAAGATGGGAGCACCTTCAAGGGAGTATTGCGTAATGCGAACCTGATCGGGCGTACCGATTCGGTAATTCGTATAAAATCTCTCCCAATGCTCTACTCCTATTAATCGGTCTATCGGCTCCACAACATCCCCGTTGGCCAGCGCTTTCTCTACTGTATAAGACAGGGCCTCGGAAAATGCAGGCAGCGGGCCGAGCTGCTGAGAAGGAGCACCGTCGCACCTTGCCAGAGTGAAGAAGAGCGATAAGGCTAACAACCATTTGATCATTACAATATCACCTCGATGAGACAACCGTACCATAATTGGAATTTGCTGAAAAGGGCTGGAACATTCGGACCTGCTATAACGTTCTTATATTTGAGGTGATTCGAATATGAACAAATGGATGTTTGCAACAGCTGCCGCATTCGTGCTTCTAACGGGCTGTGGCGAGAAGTCGGATAGCCCCAATAATACTTCGGGTACGACCAATCCATCTACTGCACCAGCGCCGGGAGAGACCGTTGCGCCGCCACCGAAGCCAGAGCCATTCCCTGCAGTCTCTGATCCTTACAAGGTTGACCAAGCCGCCGCGAACGGCGACGTAGTCAATGTCCATGGCAAAATGTACAATCTGGACAAGTGGAAGCTGTTTCTCGCTAATCTCGACGTTGGCGTACCTGATCAAGTGCGCATTACGCAGTATACAATTGAAGGCGATCCGATCTTCTATGAGCTGGTCTACGATGGCGCGGAGGTCATCAAGTATACGTACGATAACTCGATGGATGCCTACGGCAGCGATCAAGGACGTCCGAGTACAAGCTGCCGAGACATTGAGCTTGCGGAAGATAAGGATCACGGAGGCTCTTACTATAAGCTGACAGGCTGCGATAATGAAACGGGCGATACGTTCTGGTTCCAGAATGAACAGTTAGAGGAAGCGAAACAGAGCGCGAAATAAGTTAGCGGATTGAAATACATAAGGACTCTCCTGATCAAGGTCACAGCGTTGGCTGACAGGGGGAGTCCTTTTTGTTAGGGAGCAAGCAGAATTGGCACAGGTTCGTCGTTTGACACAGCTCGTCATTTGGTTTTAACTTGATTTATATAGGCAGCACAAGGACGATAGAATGGAGCATACGAATATGTACCGCAGTTTGGAAGCATGTGTGAACGATCTGGAGAAGCACGGCCATCTGGTGCGCATCCGCGAGGAAGTGGACCCGTACTTAGAGATGGCGGCGATACACTTGAAGGTGTACGAAGCAGGGGGACCTGCATTATTGTTCGAAAATGTGAAAGGCTCGCGCTTCCGCGCCGTATCCAACCTGTTCGGGACGATCGAGCGGAGCAAATTTATTTTCCGCTCGACGTGGGAAGCGGCTGAGCGCGTCATCGCGCTGCGCAACGATCCGATGTCGGCGCTGAAGAGCCCGTTCAAGCATGTCAGCACAGGACTTGCTGCTTTCAATGCGCTGCCATCGAAGTCGAGCGGTACGCCGCCGGTTGCGGTACAGGAGATCAGCATCTCCGACCTGCCGCTCATTCAGCACTGGCCGATGGACGGCGGTGCGTTCATTACGCTGCCGCAGGTGTATTCAGAGGACCCTGCGAAGCCTGGCATTATGAATTCGAACCTCGGCATGTACCGCGTGCAGCTTAGCGGCAACGACTACGAGATGAACCGCGAGATCGGTCTGCACTATCAGATCCACCGCGGTATCGGTATCCATCAAGAGAAGGCGGCACGAAAGGGCGAGCCGCTGAAGGTTAGTATTTTCGTGGGGGGGCCGCCTGCGCATACGTTATCCGCCGTAATGCCGCTGCCAGAGGGATTGAGCGAGATGACGTTCGCGGGCATGCTGGCAGGACGCCGATTCCGTTACAGCTATATTGATGGTTATTGCATCAGCCATGATGCGGACTTTGTTATTACGGGCGAGATTCATCCAGGCGAGACGAAGCCGGAAGGACCGTTCGGCGATCATCTTGGCTACTATAGCTTGACGCATGAGTTCCCGCTTATGAAGATCCATAAGGTGTACGCGCGCAAGAATGCGATCTGGCCATTCACCGTTGTTGGTCGTCCACCGCAGGAGGACACTTCGTTCGGCGCACTCATTCATGAGCTGACGGGCGATGCGATCAAAGGAGAAATTCCAGGGGTGAAGGAAGTTCACGCCGTCGATGCGGCGGGCGTTCACCCGCTCTTGTTCGCGATCGGCAGCGAGCGTTATACGCCGTATCAGCCGGTGAAGCAGCCAGCCGAGCTGCTGACGATTGCCAATCGGATTCTTGGGACGGGCCAGTTGAGCCTTGCGAAGTATCTCTTCATTACGGCAGAGGACAAGCGGCCGCTCGATACGCATGACGAGGTTGATTTTCTGACGTATATATTAGAAAGAATCGATCTGCGGCGGGACATTCATTTTCAGACGAACACGACGATCGATACGCTCGATTACTCGGGTACGGGGCTCAACACGGGCAGCAAGGTGGTATTCGCAGCTTATGGCGACCAGAAGCGGGAGTTGTGCCGTCAGGTGCCGGAAGTGCTGAAGGGAATTCGCGGCTATGACAATGCGCGGCTTGTTATGCCGGGTGTCGTTGCGATCCAGTCGTCGGCGTTCACGAGTTATGCGGCTGCCGCGGAAGAGATGAAGCAGTTCAGCGAGGCGCTGCTTGAAGCTGATAATGGGGCGGATTCGTCGCTAGCTTCGGTTCCGATGATTATCTTGTGCGATGACAGCACATTCGTCAGCGAGACGATCAACAACTTCTTATGGGCGACGTTCACGCGCAGCAACCCTTCGCACGACATCTACGGTGTAAACGCTGGGTACGAGTTCAAGCATTGGGGCTGCGACAATGTGATCATTGACGCGCGCGTGAAGCCGCACCAGGCGCCGCCGCTCATCCCAGATCCAGAGGTTGAGAAGCGAGTTGAACGCCTGTTCCAACCTGGAGCTGTATTGGGCGATTGGGGCAAATAGTTAGCAAATAGAGGAAGCGGGAGCAGCTGGCTGTAAGCACATTCTGCATAGCGTGTGAGGGCATAATTGTATTGTGCACCACAACACGTATGCAGAGGAGATGGCTGGATGAAGGTTCGGCAAGTTGTCGTTCTAGTGGTTGCAATCGTCATGATGGGAAGTATCGCAGCAGGGTGCGGCAGCAAACCGAATCCGTCACCCGAGCCTAGACCAGCGCCGGCTCCAGCCCCTGCTCCTGGGCCTACGGAAAACGCATTACCGACACCAGGTCCAACGATACCGGCACCAACGAAACAAACGCCAACCGTCCCGACCCGACCAACAACACCAGAATCGGCACAAGGGAAGAAGGAGCAGATTCGTCATTTTCACCGGCTATCCCAGCCCAATAATAAACAGCCTTCTCCATTCCCTTTTTCGATCGCAGTGATCGTGAACAAATTCATCTATTTGCCATCCAGCTATACGCCGAGTGATCTCGTGTACCCGAACGTCCAGTTTCTGTCCAATGAGCAAACGGAGAAACGAAAGATGCGCAGGGAAGCGGCGAAGGCGCTTGAGCGGTTGTTCGATGGCGCTCGGAAGGATGGCGTTCATCTGAGCGGCGTCTCGGCTTATCGTTCCTATAGCACGCAGAAGTGGTTGTTCCAGCATTATGTGAACCGGGACGGTTATGCCGCAGCGGTCAAATATAGCGCGATTCCCGGCACAAGCGAACATCAGACGGGACTTGCGATCGATGTGAGCGGCGAAGACGGCAAATGTGCCGTATCCTCCTGTTTCGCCGATACGAAGGAAGCGAAGTGGCTGAGCAAGCACAGCGCGGAATACGGATTCATCGTGCGCTATCCGAAGGGCAAGGAGAGCATTACGGGTTACAAGTACGAGCCATGGCATATCCGTTACATTGGTCCTGCCGCGATGGCGAAAGAGATTCGCGACCGTGGCATTACATTGGAGGAATTTCTTGACGTTGCGCCAGTGAATGCGAAATGACGTACTTGTCTCGCTTATTGCTATAACGCGCAGGGATCCATCGGCGACCATACACCGAGTGGTTGGACAAAAAGGCACCAGGCAATCGCGCTGTCAAAGCGCATGCCTGGTGCCTTCTTCATTTCATTAGATTATGCTTTCACGTTCAGCAGAATCGAAGCGTGCGGCGCAAGCTCGAACGCGAGCTTGTCCAGCGTGCCGAGGTCTTGGCGCTCCCACAGGTCGCGGACCGAACCAGCGAAGTCAGCCGACACAACCTGGTTCTCTTCGCCGACGTTGAACAGCGCAACGTTCAGCGAACCGTCTGCTGCGTCGGATGCCCACACGACGCGGCCGTCTTCACGGCTGATGAGACGTGCATTGGAGCCTTCGCGCAGAACGCGGATGACTTCTTCGTTCGTCAGCAGCGAGTTCGTCCAGTCGTCATTATCGCGCAGCTCGCCGCCGAACATGAGCGGGGAACGGAAGATCGACCAGAGCGACATCATCGTACGCTGCTCGTCGCGCGTGAAGCGCGTCATGCGGTCAGCGCCGCCGCCGTCAACGGAGCGGATGCCGATATGGCCAAGCGGCAGCATATCGCAGTCCGGCCAGTGGCCTGGACCAACATGCGGCGCCCAGCGCTCGCAGCGGTCGAACATGTCGAGCAGCAGATGCCAGATGTCCCAGAAGTCGTCGGTAATGCGCCACATGTTCGCGTTCTCGATCAGCTCTTGCGCACGGTCGACAGGTGCTGGACCTGGCGACAGGGACAATACCATTGGACGGCCGCATTTGTCGATCGACTGACGAATCATCTTGATCTCATCCATATGGATACCGTACAGGCGGGAAGCAGCGATATCGTCGACCTTGATGTAGTCAACGCCCCACGATGCATACAGCTGGAACAGCGAGTCGTAGTAAGCTTGCGCGCCTTCGACATTCGCATCGAGGCCGTACATGTCCGTGTTCCACGGGCAGATCGAGTTCGGATGCGCGATCTGGCGCGCTGTTGCCGTCGTTCCGAGAAGCGCTGTATTTGCGTGTGCTGCTTGGCGAGGAATGCCGCGCATAATGTGGATGCCGAATTTGAGGCCGAGTCCGTGCACGTAATCCGCCAGCGGCTTGAAGCCTTGACCGTTCGCTGCGGATGGGAAACGGTTCACAGCCGGCATGAGACGGGAATACTCGTCCATCTCGAGCGGTACGTATTTGCGATAGTGGGAAGAGTTGGCGCCTGGCTCCGACCATTGGATATCGACTACGATCGTGTCCCAGCCGTATTGCTTCAGGTTCGCTGCCATATACTCAGCGTTGCCGCGTACATCGTCTTCGTTCACGGCTGCGCCGTAGCAGTCCCAGCTGTTCCAGCCCATCGGCGGGAGCTCTGCAAAGTTATGATGGTTATGGTTCGTCAACGTTGTGACCTCTCTTTTGTTAGATTCTTGCTTCATGAAGGAGAGCTGCTATGAGCAGCTTTTCATGCTATTAACCCTATCATATTGCAAAGATACCAGCTTGACTATCCCAACATCTTGCGGGTGAATGGTAGAATCTTGCGCATATATGTCGCTTCTGTTGTAATGCTGAGGATCGAAGCCAGGAGTTATTTGAAGCCAGACCTATCACGTGCTCAATCCGTAATGATATTAGCTTCTATCAGACGCTTGACTCTTCCGCGGCGGAAGACTTTATACTGCGAATAGATAGAGCGAAGCAAGATGGGAGGACATCGATAGGATGGATGGATTGATAGGGATCGGGCAGTTGTCCGCTGATATGGGAATATCGATTCGGACGATCCGATATTACGAGGAGCTAGACATGATTAAACCTGCTAGAACGACGGATGCGAACTATCGTTATTATGGCGCTGCGGAGAGAGAAAAGCTTGGCATCATTGTTGTATTGAAGCAAATCGGGTTTTCTCTTCACGATATTAAGACGGTGCTTGCGGATAATCGGAGGGAGACGATGATGCAGATGATGGGCGAGCTTCAACGGAAAACAGATCAAGAAATGGCGAGAATCATCGAGAAGCGAGAAAGACTACAGTCGTTGACAGAATCGATGAGCAATAGACTGCAGGCCTCGCCGCTGGAAGTGATAGGCGATACATTCCTGAACAAGAAGGAGTCTAACAAGGGAGAGCTTCTTCATTATTTGTCCATCCCGGTAATTGGGATAGGCAGCAGAAGTGCAGGCGTGTTGAGCAAGCTGTCGAATCGGTACGGGGAAATGAATACCTTCTATTTAATACAAGATCATTCTCAGCCGGTCGTATCCGATGCCATTCATTCAATCTTGTGCTCCACTGAACTAGCAGAACAAGATTGGTTGATTGTTAGAGAGGCGATTCAAGGCCGCGAGATGTTGTTCATAATCGCGACAATGGATGATGAATGGGGATGTGCTGCATCTGCATTCATTGCGAAGAAGGCTAGGGAGCTGGGGATCGTAGTCATCTGTATTTTGCCAGAACCAGTAGGGGGCGAGGCTGACCGTGCATCAGAGCTCAATGGGGAAAAGGCGGACCTGTTATTCAAGCTTCCAATGAACGAAGTCAACGAGTTTGAGGATGAAGCAGTAAATTGTATGATGACGTTTATTCGGTCACCATTCTATGATGACGAGAAGGACATTGAAGACATGAAGAATTGGTCCCGCGACTTAGGATGTGCCCAATTCGGCAGCAGCCGTGCGGCAGGGCCTGACCGAATTCAAGCTGCAGTGAATCAATTGCTCCGCAATGAACAGCTGTCAGACCGCCTTAATAAAGCGGAGCATGTGCTCTTGAGCATTGCAGGTGCCTGTGATTTCAATCTCTTTGAAGTGAATGAAATCGCAGAGGCTATTATGGGCGCTGCACATCCGGAAGCGGATATGAGGTTTGTCGCTTATCGAGATGAAGAGCTTCCAGAAGACGGCTTGCTGCTGACCGTTGTTGCCGCTGGGACAGCAGCGGAATGATTCGAATGATCCGCAACTGATGATCGGGACAAATTCTTACGTATAAATATTCAACCGATCGATTGACGCGGTTGCACGTCCTTCGCGGAATTCGCCGGGCGTGCAGCCAACCCACTGGTGAAACACCTTCGTGAAATAGCTGGCACTGGAATAACCAAGACGCTGCGCGATCGCAGACGACTGATAAGCGGAGCCGCGAAGCAGCTCGGCAGCACGCTCCATCCGCAGCTTCGTCACGTAGGTCATCGGCGGCATGCCGACATAGCGGGTGAAGGCGCGCGACAGATGGAACTTGGACGCGCCTGCCGCTGCAGCAATCTCGTCCAGATTGCTGTATGCGACGCAATCCTGCTCGATCAGCTCGGCTGCCAGACGGACCGTGTCCGGCCAATTGTCTCGTGTTTGTTGATCAGAGCTTGCGGAACGCAGCAGATCCATAAGCAGCTGATACACGGCCGCCGATGCATGATAGGCGTCTTGCAGCCGATTCTGCTGGGCATCGATGTACAAGCTGCGAAGGGTGCGGACAGCGGGGCTATCCGGAGGAAGTACAGGGACCGTGCCGAGCTTGCGAACAATATCGGTCCATAGACCTTCGGCATGCTGCTGGCGGAATAGGATGAAATAAAACTCCCAATGCTTGCTGCCCTCCGGCAGGTAGTAGCGATGATCGCCAGGGATATCGACGAGAAAGGCTTGTCCTGCTTCAAGAGAGTGCGTGATATCTCCGATTCGAATGGCACCTCGGCCAGAAACGGTATATTGCAGCAGATAGAGCGGACCATCGACGCGTTTCATGCCGTCCCAATCGTAGTTGATATCGCTCACGCGATCGAAGCCGACAGCGAATGGACGGAACAGCGGACCGATCTGCTGCTCAGCGAAGCGATAGCCGTATGTGCCGTAGCGAATAGCTGAAACTGACAAAATCGCGACCTCCAATCGGATTTGGTGAACTAGCCGTTCGTTTATTTTGGACTATGTATAGAATAGCTCGTGAAATCGATAAGAACAATCGGTATTCAGCTTGACAGCAGGAACGGTTGTACATGAAAATAATGGTAGGCATAATTGCCGAAATATTAGGTAAAAACGAAATACGTTGACCGGACGTACTGGAGACGAAATCGAAGATGGCTTGAAGAGCCTTACTGCGATTTCGTTTTTTTGTATCTTGTCAGCCAGCTGTCAAACACATTTTAGGAGGGTATCCTGACCATGTCCAATGAGCAGAAACAATGGCGTCCCGAAACACAAGCAGTGCACGCCGGCCAAGAGATCGATCCGACGACGCAGTCTCGGGCCGTTCCGATCTACCAGACAACATCCTACGGCTTCCGTGATACGGAGCATGCCGCGAACTTGTTCGGTTTAAAGGAATTCGGCAACATCTATACGCGGATCATGAACCCGACGAGCGATGTATTCGAGAAAAGGATTGCAGCGCTCGAAGGCGGAGCAGCAGCGCTTGCCGTCGCTTCCGGACAAGCTGCAATCAGCTACTCGATCTTCAATATTGCCGGTGCAGGCGATGAGATCGTCTCTTCTTCCACCCTGTACGGAGGAACTTATAATCTATTCGCTATCACACTGAAGAAACTCGGCATAGACGTGAAGTTCGTCGATGCGTCCAATCCGGAGAACTTCCGTGCGGCGATAACGCCGAAGACGAAAGCGGTCTTCGCTGAGACGATCGGCAATCCGAAAGGCGACGTGCTCGATATCGAGGCAGTTGCTGCAATTGCGCATGAGAACGGCATTCCGCTCATCGTGGACAATACGTTCCCAAGCCCGTACCTGCTCCGTCCAATTGAATTCGGCGCGGATATCGTCGTTCACTCCGCGACGAAGTTCATCGGCGGCCACGGCACGTCGATCGGCGGCGTGATCGTCGACAGCGGCAATTTCGATTGGTCGGCGAATGACAAGTTCCCGGGCCTGACAGAGCCGGACCCAAGCTACCATGGCGTTGTTTATACGGAAGCAGTCGGACCGATTGCCTTCATTATTAAAGCACGCGTCCAGCTGCTCCGCGACCTCGGCGCATCGCTGTCGCCGTTCAACTCGTTCCTGCTGCTGCAAGGTCTCGAGACGCTGCACCTTCGGATGGAGCGCCACAGCTCCAATGCGCTGGCGGTTGCGAAGTTCCTCGAGGCGAATGAGGCGGTCGAGTGGGTAAGCTATGCTGGTCTTGAGAGCCATCCGTCCTATGAGCTTGCGCAGAAGTATCTCCCGCGCGGTCAAGGCGCAATTCTTACGTTCGGCATTCGCGGCGGGCTCGAAGCGGGACGCCAAGTGATCAACAACGTGCAGCTGTTCTCGCATCTGGCGAACGTGGGCGACTCCAAGTCGCTTATCATTCACCCTGCGAGCACAACGCATCAACAGCTGTCGGAGCAAGAGCAGATCGCAGCCGGCGTAACGCCGGGGCTGATCCGTCTGTCGATCGGCACGGAAGCGATCGAGGATATCCTCGACGACCTAAGCCAAGCGATTCGTGCGGCTGTCGCTTCAACGGGACAACCGACCTAATCGTTGTCATTAAATCCTAGTGGAAAACAGAGAAATCGGCTTCCGCCTTGTGCGGAGGCCGATTTTTTGTATTTTACGGACGATTTGCAGCTAAGGGCCGTTATTTAGTACCTGTCGTATGTGAAATGCATGCTTGTTCGAGAACGAATAGGACCTCTTTGGTCAAGGAAAGGAGCGGATTATAGGACTGTATGAGGGGGTAACCCGGGTTGTTGCGTCATGCGGCGATGCAGGAATGGTCTTGATGGCATTCCCGCAATCGGGTGCAAATGGAGAGCAAGGAGGCGCATGACCTAGAAACCGCGGATTCGTGCATCGCAAGTCCCCCGAGCGGAGTTGGCTTCATTGCGGTCACGCAACAGCGATTGCGTCGTTCCGTGGCAATCGTTGCAGTAGAAACTTCCCGCTGCTAAAGCATTCCCGGGTTTTATTGGCGTCTTGTAAATGATGTTGCCAAGGGCCGATAACGCAAACGTAATTCGTATTCACGCAAACATGAATTACATTACCAAATAATAACATTAATGATAGGCGGTATGTTTATTTTGCTCAACAATTATCAATTTCCATTTGTAATCATTAGGAAATATTGCGCAGGAGATGCTGGAATAAAATGATTTCACGTGCCTAATTGAAAATATTACCTTGTCCCCTCATTCGCCTGGAATTGGTTATGACATAATCGAGACGAATCGAAATTAGCACCTTGATGGAAAAGGATGGAGGTAACTGTCGATTGACCAAGGAACTGGACCTGAAATTGATCGTATCGCTTATTCGCAAAAAACTGTGGCTTGTGCTCGTCATTGCCGCAATCGGGACAGCCGCCGCCGGTGCTTACAGTACATGGGTCATGAAGCCGGTCTATCAGGCGTATACGAAGCTTATCGTTAACTCGACGATCGGCAGCGCCGGGTCGTTCCAGCTTGACTTGAACATGATCAATACGAATCTTAGCCTGATCAACACGTACAAAGAGATTATCCGTACGCCATCCATTATGAGTCTGGTCGTCGAGAAGCATCCAGAGATTGACGTATCCCCGGAGCAGCTGATGAAAGGAATCCGCTTCAGCTCGGTTAACGGTACGCAGGTTGTCACGCTCTACTATCAGGACACGGATTACAAGCGGGCGGTAAAGATCGTCAACAGTGTATCTCAAGTGTTCCAGATGCAAATTCCGAAAATTATGAAGGTCGACAACGTGTACCTGCTGCATATGGCCGATCCGAATAAAATGCCTGCCCCGGTCAAACCGGATATTACACTTAACATGGTCATCGGCGCGGTTCTCTCGGCGCTGCTCGGAATCGGGCTGGTCCTGCTGATCGATTACTTCGACGATTCGATTCGGACGGAAGACGATGTGCAGCATTATCTGATGCTTCCGGCGCTCGTATCCGTGCCGTATATGAAGCCGGGCGATATGACGCCGAAGCAGCGGAGTCAGCCGCCGCAATCGAAAGAACCAAAGGCAGGTGAAACAGCCCGTGTCTCTTAACACAACCATACGGTCCATCATAGCGGATGCCAATCCTATGTCGCCGATATCGGAAGCGTATCGCAAGCTGAGGACGAACTTGAAATACTCGGAATCCGAGAGAGCGTTGAAGCTGCTTATGGTGACATCGGCCAGCGCCAAGGAAGGCAAATCGACAACGGCTGTCAATCTGGCCACGGTGTACGCACAGGCGGGGCAGCGGGTGCTGCTGCTCGATTGCGACATGCGCAAGCCGACTGTTCATAAGACGTTCGCGCTGTCAAACCGCAACGGTCTCTCCCAAGTGCTGTCGGGTCAGTCGGAATGGGTGGATGCGGTGCAGCCGACTCGCATCAAGAACTTGCAAGTGCTGACTTCAGGTCCGATCCCTCCGAATCCGTCAGAGCTTCTGGACGCGACGCGGATGGATGGACTGCTCGAGCAGCTTCGCGAGCGTTACGACATGGTGCTGATCGATACGCCGCCGGTTCTCGCCGTCAGCGATGCGCAGATTATGGCGACGAGGTGCGACGGCGTGCTTCTGGTCGTCAACGCCAGAGGGGCGAAACGGAGAGAAGCGATTAAAGCGCGTGAAGCGCTGCTGCTCGTGCAAGCAAGAATCGTAGGCGTGGCGCTTAACGGCACACCGCCGAAAGAGGGCTACGGCTACTACGAATACAGCGAGCAAAAGTAGTTCGGGATCGCTACTATCACAAAAGTTAAGCAAATGCTTTCGAAGCTGCTTTTGCTCGATGCTATCCAATTCGGATAGCGAAGTCTCACAAAAGTTAAGCGAATGCTTACGAAGCACTTTTTCTCGATGCTATCCAATCTGGATAGCGTAGTCTCACAAAAGTTTCAAGGAGGGAAATCATGTTCGGGACACTCCGAAAATTGTTCGTAGGTTGGGACTTGGCGGCTGTGCTGCTGAGTTTGTACGGCGCGGAGCGGCTGATGGCCAGCACTGGGATGACGGTGTGGAAGACGGGCGATTGGCAATGGCTTCTCTACGCTGCAGTTTCGGCGCTGATGGGCGGTTGGTGCATGGTGGGGCTTCGGCTGCACCGGCGCATCTGGCAATATGCCGGAATCGAGGATGCGGTATCGCTGATCAAAGCGGCAGCCGCTGCCGCAATCGTGCCTTACGTATTGTTCTCGCTGACGGAAGGGAGGGCGCTTCCGGTGCTGCTGCTTACGCATCATGCGATTGGCATGGTCGCTTTGTCGGCAGGACCACGTCTTGCATGGCGGGCATTCTGCCACAAATTCGGCTCGCGCAAGCCGGCCAACGGCCGGAAGACGCTCATTATCGGAGCGGGCAACTGCGGAACGCTGATCGCTCGCGATATGCTGCAGAACGATGGCATGCTCATGACGCCTGTCGGTTTCATCGACGATGATCCATACAAGCAAGGCATGCATGTGATGGGCCTGCCCGTATTCGGCGGGAGACGAGACATTCCATGCATAAGCGAATCGCGCCATATCGACGACATTATTATCGCGATGCCGTCCGTCTCGAAGACGCAAATCTCGGAAATCGTCCACATCTGCAAGAAGACGAAGGCCAAGCTGAAGATTGTGCCTGATCTGCAAGAGATGATCGATAACCGAAGCGGCGCCTTCCGGGTTCGCGACGTACAAGTCGAGGACTTGCTCGGCCGCGATCCGATACGGACCGATCTGGAACATATCGCGGGTTATGTAAGCGGCAAGGTTGTGCTCGTAACGGGTGCCGGCGGTTCCATCGGCTCCGAGCTGTGCCGTCAGATTGCTCCGTTCGCACCGCAGCGGCTGCTGCTTCTCGGTCATGGCGAGAACAGCATTTATTCGATCGAGATGGAAATGAGAGCGTTGTTCCCGACGCTGCCGATCGAGACCGTCATCGCGGATGTGCAGGATCGCAAGCGGATCGATGAAGTGTTCCAGGAATACCGGCCTGAAGTCGTCTTCCATGCGGCAGCCCACAAGCATGTACCGCTGATGGAACGCAATCCGGCGGAGGCGATCAAGAACAATGTGCTCGGCACGAAGAACGTCTCGGAGTGTGCGGACGCATACGGCGCAGAACGTTTCGTGCTGATCTCGACCGATAAGGCAGTCAATCCGACGAGCGTTATGGGAACGACGAAGCGCATAGCAGAGATGTTTATTCAAAGCCTAGACAAGCATAGCAAGACGAAGTTTGTCGCTGTTCGATTCGGCAATGTGCTGGGAAGCCGCGGCAGCGTCATTCCGCGGTTCAAGGATCAAATCGCCAAAGGGGGACCTGTTACGGTGACGCACCCGGAGATGGTGCGATATTTCATGACGATACCGGAAGCGGTGCAATTGGTTATTCAAGCCGGCGCATTCGCCAAAGGCGGAGAAGTGTTCATTCTCGATATGGGCAAGCCGGTCAAAATATACGATCTTGCCGTCGATTTGATCCGACTGTCCGGCTACGAGCCGAATGTGGACATCGACATTCGCTTCTCGGGCATTAGGGAAGGCGAGAAGCTGTATGAAGAGCTGCTGACGAGCGAAGAAGGGCTTACGTCCACGATGCATGACCGGATTTTCATCGGGAAGCCGGTTCAGTTGAACCGAACGGAGCTTGAATTCGAGATTCGCAAGCTGGAACAGGTTATCGCTCAAGAGCCGGAAGCGATCCGCTCGGTGCTGAAGCATCTCGTGCCGACGTATTCCAACGTCTCATGAGCACGGGTGCGCAGCAGGCTCAGACGGCGCCCTTGCATCCGTCCGACGGGACGGCTTCGATGCGCAAGCGCCTTGCGCGCGGCGGCAGCATCAGCTTCCTGATCAATTCCGCGGGGATGGCGCTGTCCATGCTGATGCAGGTTGCGCTGGCGCGCATGCTGGGGGCGGAGGGCTACGGATTGTTCGCTTTCGTTACGACGATTACAACGTTCGTCGTATTCCCCGCGAAGCTTGGCTTCGATACGACGATCGTTCGCATGGCGGCGGCATATCGTGCGAAGGGAGAGTGGGGGCTTCTCGCCGGACTGCTGCGCAGGGGCAATCAGTTCGGACTAGCGCTGTCGACAGCAGCAGCCATCATCGGGATTACGGTTGTCCTTCTGCAATCGGGAGGCGAAATGTCCGAACGTACGTTGACTTATACGGCTGGCTTCGCGACTGTTCCGCTGCTCACGCTTGCAACGCTTCGACAGAGCGCCCTGCAGGCACTCAAGGATGTATTGTTCGCACAGATGCCGGAGAAGATCGTACGCCCGATTCTGACCATTGGTCTGCTGGGCGCTGCAGCTTCGCTTGGATGGCGGGCAGACGCGGGAACGGCGATGCTGGCCTTCGCTGTTTCCGTCGTTCTCTCTTATGGGATTGGAGCGGTTGTACTCCGCAAGCGGCTTCTGCCGCATACGTCGGGCCTAGCTCCAAGCTATGACACGAAGGGATGGCTGCGCATCTCGACGTCGCTCATGATCAATGCAGGCATGTACCTTGTGCTCGGACAGCTGAATGTACTCATGATGGGTGTCATGCTGAGCGAGACATCAACCGGTATTTTCTCAGCGGCGGTACGTCTTGCTTCACTCGTGTCGTTCATGTTGACTGCGATTAATATGACGGCGTCGCCGCTCGTATCCGAGACGTACGCCCGCGGAGATATGAAGGGGCTGCAGCGGGTATGCGAATCGTCAGGCCGCGCGGGATTTCTGTTCGCGGCAGCCGTCTTCGCAGGTTTCGCGATCGGTGGACGATGGGTGCTCGGTTTATTCGGTCCCGCATTCCATGATGCGTATGTACCGCTGCTCATCTTGGCCGCAGGCCAATTGTTCAGCTCCTTCTGCGGGCAGAACGGCACCGTTGCGACGATGACGGGCCGTACGTCATCGCTAACCAAAGTGTTGGT
Source organism: Paenibacillus sp. CCS19 (assembly GCF_033239625.1). Classification (NCBI taxonomy): domain Bacteria; kingdom Bacillati; phylum Bacillota; class Bacilli; order Caryophanales; family Paenibacillaceae; genus Paenibacillus; species Paenibacillus sp. CCS19. The sequence goes on along the minus strand of NZ_BTCK01000018.1, from coordinate 80,476 downwards.
TGCCGCGGCTATCGTCAATGCGCTGCTTAATGTGGCGCTGATCCCGACGATGGGCATGATCGGCGGAGCGATTGCAGCTTCCGTATCAGTCGCGATGTGGAACATCGCCATGGTCGTGATCGTAAAACGGCAGCTCGGAATTCAGACGATGGCTTGGCCGATGCGAGGCAGGAAGCAATGAGAAGCCTCTATCGAGGCCATTAGAAGATAGTGTTATAGAGTAACAAGGCTGCGCCTTAGCGGGCAATATCAATTGCCAGCAATGAATACAGACAACAGGAGGGGAGCCATAGCGATGAAAACGGTATTGCTTGCGGGCGTTCCGCAATCGCCGAATTTGGGGGATGGGCTGATTGCCTTGACGCTGAACCGGCTGATCACGATGCGGGAAAATCATCGCGTCATTCATTTCGACCTGCTGCATGGATTATGGGAGGCTGAAGAAAGCCGCCTGGCTGCAGCGGATTCGGTACGGCTGCGAGCGGCGGCCGGAGCGGAAAGCTTCTCTTCGTCATCGATGAAGGGGCAGCTGTCGAAGAAAACAAGAGACGAATCGGCGGAGGGGCGGCTTCAGTTAGCCGGTACGCAAACAGACGTCCGAATTCACTTGAATGCGTCGGGTGCGTCGAAGCGAATGACACCGGACACGATAAGGCGCTGGAAGGCCTATTGGCTGGACAAGCGCCGCAATGCTCGGCTGAACGAGCCGCTGCGGAAGGCGGTAGCGCAATCGGATGCCGTGTTCATCGGTGGCGGTCATCTGCTTATCGATACTTACTGGACGTTCCCGCTTGCGATACGACGCATCGCGGCTGAAGCTAAGCGGCAGCGCAAACCGCTGCATCTGCTGCTCGTTGGCGCGCGCGGGCCTTGGAGCCGCCAAGCATCCCGCTGGCTGCTTGGCGCTTGCCGGTATGCCACGACCATCGCGGTGCGCGACGAGGATTCGCGCAGCTTCCTGCTGGGCATGGATGCTTCGCTGTCTGCCAAGACGGTTGCGCTTGCCGATCCTGCCCTCTATACGCCGGAGACGTTCGGTCTGCCGGGGGCGGGTACGCCGCAGATGCCGGTACATACCGTGCGAAATACAGCCGGGCGTTCAACTGAGCCTATGACGCAGCTTGCTGCATCTTGGCCTAAAGCAGGCTCAGGCAGACGCCCGGTTGTCGGGCTCGGCATCATGGATCCGAACGAGATGAACCGTCACTGCTCGTACAGATGGGAGCGGGACGCATGTGCGGCGTGGTGGCGGAATGCCGCAGAGACGCTGGCAGCGCGGGGCTGTGAACTGCGTCTGTTCACGAATGGAACCGCTACGGACAATGCATTCGTGGAGCAGTATGTGAAGCCGATGTGTGCCGACGTGCCGCATACGAAGATCATGCGTTATCCCGCTACCGTTGCGCAGTTGATGGACAGCATTGCGGACTGCGACGCGGTGATCGCCCAGCGATTGCATGCGTGCATTCCAGCGTTGTCGCTGGGCAAGCCGACGCACGGCGTCATCTGGGACCGGAAGCTGGAGAACATTTTTACAGACCTGAATCTGGCAGGACAGTTGATCGACTTCCGCATTCCTGCGGAAAGAACGTTCGGCTCAATCGCTCTCGACGGCGCGCTGCCCGAAGGGTTCCTTCCCGTCTTGGACCGGAAGAAGCGAGAGCTGTTCGAGCATATCGGGAGCATTCTGCCATGAATAATGCCGTGAAACATAAACGCAAAGTGCTGCATGTCGTGGGCCGAATGCATCCTGGCGGCATCGAGTCGCTCCTGATGAATGTGTATCGGCATATCGATCGGCGCCGATATGAATTTCATTTTGCCGTGCAATCGCCGGAGCCGGCGTTCTATGACGATGAAATTCGCGAGCTTGGCGGCAAGCTGTTCGTCCAGCCGCCGCCGAGCCAAGGGCTTGCCGCATTCCGCCGCGCCTTCGAAGACAACGTGAAGAAGAATGGACCTTACGACGCGATACACAGCCATGTATTCGGGTTCAGCGGTTATGTGCTCAAGCTGGCGAAGGGGCTGGGCATCCCGGTTCGAATCGGACACAGCCACAATACGAACGACAGCAAGCAGTCATCGCTTCGCCGCACAGCCTACCGCATGTATATGCGAGCGCTCATGCGGCGCAGCGCGACCAACCTGCTCGGATGCTCCAGAGATGCTTGCGAGTCGTTGTTCGGACGGCAATGCTGGCGGGATGGACGCGTCGACGTGTTTCCGAATGCGATAGCGCTGTCTCCGTACGCCGCGCTTCCGATTGATCGTACCTTGCTGCGAAGCCGATTCGGCGCGGAGCAGGATGATTATTTGCTCGGGCATATCGGGCGCTTCAGTCCGCAGAAGAACCATTCGCTGCTGCTGGATGCATTCGCTCAATTGCTCCGTATCCGCCCTAACGCGAGACTGCTGCTGGTCGGCGATGGACCGCTTCGGCCGGAAATGGAACGTAAAGCGAAATCGCTGGGACTCGGGGACCGCGCACGGTTTCTAGGGCTGCGCAGCGATGTTCCGGAGCTGCTCGGCACGCTGGATGCGTTCGTGCTGCCGTCCTTGTATGAAGGCCTTGGCATCGTGCTGATCGAAGCGCAGGCCGCAGGCGTTCCGTGTCTTGTCTCCAGCGGCGTGCCAGAGGAAGCTGACTTGTCGCTTGGCATGATGCAGAGGCTCGGGGTAGATGAATCGCCTCAGCGGTGGGCTGAAGCTATGAACGAAATGGCAGGCAGGCAGCAAGAAAGTCCGACTTGGATAGAGCGGGAATTCGCGCTTGGCAAGCGCGGTTACGATATTCGCGTCGCGGCAGAGCAGTTGGAGCGGATGTATGAGGGTTGATTATGCATTGTCCCGCTCTTCGATCCGAACGATGCTGCTGCTTGTCTACTTCATCGTGCTTCCGCTTGCGGGGAGAGGGATTTTCGAGTGGAATGAGCGGCTGGCATTGGTAACGTTCTTCGCCCTGCTGCTGCCGATGTTCGCTCTGCTCCGATGGCCGCATACGCCGCTGGCGCTTATGACGGGATTCATTGTCATGCTCGTTGGCAAGCTGGCATATGCGGTTACGACGGACCCGCTGGCGGGTCCCGATGAAATCCACTACTACGAGCAGGTAACGGGCTTCGAGCGGCTGTCGCAATTTATACCGTATGCGATGGAGCATTTTGAAACCCAATGGATGAACATCTCGGCATATCCCGTATTCGGAATGCTGTACATGCCGTTCTACAAATGGCTGCAGCTCGACGATCCGCTCGCCATCATCTGGCTGAACACCGTGCTGCTCATGCTGACGGCGAACAGCGCGTTCCGATTGAATGACCGCTACTTCGCTTATCCGATGCCGGAAGGGAGCCGGGATACGTTCGATCGCACCCTTATCTTCACGCTGCTGGCGAGTCCGTCGCTCATGTACATGTCGTCGCTGTTTGCGAAGGATGTGGCCTGCGTCCTGCTCGGTTTGTACGGGGCAAGTCTTATGCTTCGCCGCAAGTGGCTGCTCTTCATCGTCGTGATCGCGTATGCGACCGGGTTGCGGGACTATGCGATCGTGTACACGCTGTGCTTTTACTTGCTTTACACGCGCCGACTGAAGACTGCTATTGGCGTCATGGGAGCAGCCTGCGCGGTCATTGTGCTGCAGATCGGTCCGCTGGGGCTGATTAATGCGGGGATGCTTACGGTGTTCTTATTCATAAGCCCGAATCCGATCAATCCCGGCAATTGGGAACCCGAGTTGCTGATGCGGACGGCGGAGGCGGTGCTGATGACGGCCGTGCTGGTCGCATCGGTCTATCAATATGCCCGGCGCAAGGAGACGCGTCCGTTCTATACGATTGCGTTCATCTTATTGTTCATTTACGCTTGTGCGCTTGTGCTGGTCGGATACGTGACCGTTATGGGACGGTCGCTTGAATATGGTCTGGGAACGATTGGCGACAACATGGTGCGCAAGAAGCTGCCGGTTATCCCGCTCATTTATACGATATGCGCGTATACGTTCGCTTGGAGCGGAGGGATGTCCATTTTGAAACGTCTGAAGATTCTGTCAAAATCATCGAAAACCGTCATCTTCGGTAGGCTGCTGCCTTCCAAAATCGGATCCGAGAGCAAAGGAGGCGCAGCCGTTGAAAGGTAGAGGAAGAGACGCATTCAGCCGCTTTCGCCCTGTGCTTCGAATGATGGAGAAGCTGCTCGGTCTAGCCCCGAAGCCGCTGCAGAAGTGGATGTGGACGCTCAGCGATCTGCTGCCCGATCTGCCCGGCACAGCGCTGCGTTACTGCCTGCTGCGCAATCTGGCTCACCGGTGCGGTGACAACGTGCTGATTGGAAGATCGGTTGAGCTGCGTTATCCGGAGCGATTGTCCATCGGGTCCAACGTCAGCATTCACAAACAATGCTACGTGGATGCCTATGGAGGCTTGACCATTGAAGACGAGGTTTCGATCGCGCATCAAACGTCGATCGTCTCTTTCCAGCATACATGGAGCGATGAGTCGCTGCCGATCCGGGACAATCCCGTGACAGGCGCGGCGATATCGATCGGACGGGATGTCTGGATCGGCTGCGGCTGCCGCATTTTGTCCGGGGTAAGCATTGGCAGTCGGTCGGTTATCGCCGCAGGCGCAGTCGTGACCAAGCCGGTGCCATCGGGCATGCTGGCGGTTGGCGTACCCGCTCGGGTCGTGAAGTCGATCGGCCGCGCCGCGAAGGAGAGCGCGACGATCGGGAATGGGCCGCGAATGATTAGCCATGAACCATACACTCAGCATTATCAATAGATGGAGGAAGCAGCAAAATTTTTAGGAGGTTACAAGATGCATGTTGTCTGGGCTCATGACCATACGTTTTATTTCAATGAATCTGGCAAGTTTTATTCCGGCGGCAAGCTGCCCTACAAGGTATGGGAGCGGTACTTGAATGTGTTCGACCGATTGACGGTCGCCTGTAGAGGCAAGCGGACCCCGTCCGATGCGGACATGTCCGGCAAGACGCTGTCGAGCGGACCGAATGTAGACTTCGTCGTGCTGCCGTCGCTTAGCAATCCGGTGAACAAGCTGACGAAGAGGGGGTACGTCGAGCAGACGCTGACGGACACCATTCGTGCGGCTGATGCCGTCATTGCCCGCATGCCGAGCGAGATCGGCGCGGAAGCGATTCGAATCGCGAAGCGTCTTGGCAAACCGTATGCGGTCGAGATGGTTGCCTGCGCTTGGGACGGCCTATGGAATTACGGCAGTCTGCAGGGCAAGCTGTATGCCCCGCTTGCGTTGTGGAAAAATCGCAGACTCGTCAAACACGCCCCGTTCGCGGTCTATGTAACGGAACGTTTCTTGCAGGAACGATATCCTTGCCCGCGAGGCCGTACAGCCGCGTGCTCCAATGTGGAGCTGCCTGCGGCAGGCGAGGAGGTGCTGCAGAGCAGGCTGTCACGCATTCAACAGAGCGGCGGTCCCTTCACCATCGGTCTGATCGGCTCTCTGAACGGAAGGTCCAAGGGGATCGACATCGCTCTGCGGGCCATTGCGAAGGCGCAGCCGCAGCTGCCGGGAACGATCTCGTTCCGAGTGCTTGGGGATGGAGATGCTGGCCGCTGGCAGCAGCTTGCAGACAAGCTCGGCATCGGCAAGCTCGTCTCATTCGATGGCGTATTGCCGAGCGGAGGCGCGGTGCATGAATGGCTCGATGGCATCGATCTTTACATTCAACCGAGCTTCCAAGAGGGATTGCCGCGCGCGACCATCGAAGCGATGAGCCGCGGCTGCCCAACGCTTGGATCGACGGCGGGCGGCATCCCTGAGCTGTTGGATCAGGAATGTCTGCATCGTCCGGGCCACATCGCCGCGCTGGCGGAGCAGCTGGTGCGCGCAGCCTCAAGTGCCGAGTGGCGAAGCGAACAGGCAGAACGGAATTTCAGCCTGGCAGGCGCTTATACCAAAGAACGGCTCGATGTTAAGCGGCATGTATTCTGGCGGTCATTCGGCCATTACGTCCGAAGCGGCGGGACCTTATCTGAATTACGACCCGAAGGAGCGAATGCATAATGACGATTCTAGTGACAGGCGCGGCCGGCTTCATCGGTTCGCATGTATGCCATCGGCTGCTGGACGAACGCCAGCGTGTCATCGGCATCGATAATTTCAACGACTATTACGACGTTGGGCTGAAGCGGGATCGATATGCCGCCTTGCAGGCACGTACCGGCTTCATTGGCCGTGAGCTTGACGTGGCTCACTATGAGCCGCTGCTTGCGCTAATGAAGGAAGAGGGCGTTACGACGGTTGTCCATTTGGCGGCGCAGGCGGGGGTCCGATACAGCCTGACGAATCCTTTTGCCTACCTGGAATCGAATCTGACCGGTTTCGGGCATGTATTGGAAGCTTGCCGTCAGACCGGTATTCAGCATCTGATCTATGCTTCGTCGAGCTCGGTATACGGGGCGAATGAGAAAATGCCGTTCGCCGTGCACGACAATGTGGACCATCCCGTCAGCTTGTACGCGGCAACCAAGAAAGCGAATGAGCTGATGGCGCATACTTACAGCCACTTGTACGGTTTGCCGACCACGGGGCTGAGGTTCTTCACCGTTTACGGACCTTGGGGCCGTCCCGATATGGCGTACTTCAGCTTCACGAAGCGCATTGCGGAGGGGCTTCCCATCCAAGTATTCAATGGAGGCAACATGCTGCGCGACTTCACTTATATCGACGATATCGTGGAGGGCATCCGCCGGTTGATCGACAAGGCGCCGCAGCCGGACCCTGCGTGGGACCGCCTCAAGGCCGACCCCGGCTCCAGCTATGCGCCATACAAGATTTACAATATCGGCAACAACCGTCCAGTCGAGCTGATGACGTTCATCCGAACGATCGAGGACGCGTTGGGACGCAAAGCTCGGATTGAATATATGCCGATGCAGCCGGGCGATGTGCAGGCGACGTTCGCCGACATCGACGATTTGTCATCCGCGATCGGATTCCGCCCGGTAACGACGATCGAGGAGGGCATCGGCCGGTTCGTTGACTGGTACAAGTCCTATTACGGCATCGAAATCTCGAAGGCGGTAACCTCATGAGACGGATCGCCCATATTTGCACCTCCGGCATCAGCCACCACATTATGGGCGACAAACTGCGATTGCTGCAGCGCGAAGGCTGGGACGTCACGTTCATCACTTCGACGGAAGGCACGAATCCGAACATTCAAGCGTCTTATCCGTTTCGGTGGAAGCACGTCGCGATGGAACGTTCGATCAAGCCGCTGGCGGATATCGGCTCTATCATTGCCATGTACCGCTTGTTCAGGAAGGAGCGCTTCGACGTCGTCCATACCCATACGGCCAAAGCAGGTCTTATCGGGCGGGTCGCAGCCAAGCTGGCGCGCGTGCCGGTCGTCATCCATACGAGCCATGGCCTTCCTTTCTATGAGGGACAGCCGAAGTCTGCTTACTGGCTTTATCGTGTGCTCGAAAAGCTGGCTGCGCTGTTCTGCGACGCGCTTGCCTCACAGAACGGAGCGGATGCGGAGGAGCTGCGCAAGCTGGCGCCTTGGCGGCCTGTCTATACGGAAGGCAACGGCGTCGATCTGGATAAGCTTGACGCCTTGGCGAACAAGGTCGACAAGGCATCGCTGGCGCTTGTGCGGGAAGCTTTTGCTATCACGGAAGACAAGCCGCTTCTCTTCGTCGCCGCCCGATTCGAGCCGGTTAAGGATCATGATCTGCTGTTGGACGCGCTGAAGCTGGCCAAGCAGGAAGGCAAGCTTCATTGGAAGACGGCGCTTGCCGGTCAAGGGCCGCTGGAGAAGCGGGTTCGGGAAAGATTGCTGGCGGAAGGATTGGCGGACGATGTCGTCATGATCGGTCAGCAGTCGTCCATTGTACCTTGGCTTGCGATGGCGGATGCTGTCGCGCTGACATCGGAGAAGGAAGGCATCCCTCGTTCCTTGATGGAAGCGATGGCGCTTGGCAAGCCGGTTGTCGCCACGAACGTGCCCGGTACAAGGGAGCTGGTGGCGCACGGCGAAACGGGGCTGCTGGCAGCTTATCGGGACGCGGACAAGCTGGCCGAAGCGCTAGTTGAAGTCATGCATAGCGAAGATAAACGCAGCCAGTACGGTGCGGCGGGAAGAGCGCGAATTACGGCTGCATTCACCGAGACGATCGTCGTACAGCGCTTGCTGCGTATGTACCGCGAGACGGCTAGAAGGAAGCAGCGAGCAAGAGGCCTGCGAAATCGGCTGCGTGCCGTCGCGAAGCGAACCTTCGATCTGGCGGTCAGCGTACCTGCTTTCCTTGTGCTTCTTCCTGTATATGGAATCGTTGCGCTGCTTGTCAGGCTGAAGCTTGGATCTCCGGTGTTGTTCAAGCAGCAGCGTCCTGGCATGCACGGCAAGCCGTTCATGATGCATAAGTTTCGTTCGATGACCGATGAGACCGATGCTGCGGGGCAGCTGCTGCCGGACGAAGTGCGGCTTACGCCATTCGGCAAGCTGCTTCGCAAGCTGAGTCTCGATGAGCTGCCGCAGCTGCTCAACGTCATTCGGGGAGAGATGAGTCTGGTCGGCCCTCGGCCGCTGTTGATGGAATATTTATCGCTCTATACCGAAGAACAAGCGCGCCGCCACGACGTACGGCCTGGCATTACGGGCTGGGCTCAGGTGAATGGCCGCAACGCGCTGTCATGGGAGGAGAAGTTCAAGCTTGATGTCATGTATGTCGACCGACAGTCTCTGGGCTTCGATCTGCGCATTCTGGTTATGACAGCGGCTAAAGTATTGAAGCGGGAAGGCATCGCGCAGCCTGGCAAGGCGACGATGAGCCGATTCTCTGGTGAACGCGGCGAGGCGGGTGGTGTGCCATGGTGATGCATCACTATCCGGAGAAACGGCCCATCATTGTCATCGGTCAGGGCGGACATGGGCGTGTGCTTATGGAAATCGTTCGCGTGTCGCCGCAGTATCGGCTGACGGCGATCGCTGACGATCGTTATGCAGAGGTAACATTATGCGCCGGTCTGCCTTACGGTCCAATAAGCGCAGTTCCGCTCATGCTGGAGGACGAGCCTGCCGCGCAGGTCGTGATCGGCGTCGGCGACAATAAAATCCGGCGAGCGATTGCGGAGCGGCTGGGTCTAGCAGACCTCAGCTACGCGGCGCTGGTGCATCCCGGCGCACATGTAGCAGGCGACGTTCGGCTTGGACCTGGCGCAGTCGTGATGCCCGGCGCGGTCATCGGACCAGGCGCCGTCATTGGCGCGCACGCCATCGTTAACTCCGGCGCTGTCGTCGAGCATGACGCCATCGTCGGACCGTTCGCGCATGTCTCGCCGAACGGAACGCTGGCCGGAGCAGCCTCGGTCATGGAAGGCGGGCATGTCGGCAGCGGGGCGGTTCTAATCCCCGGCGTCAAGCTGGGCAGCTGGTCGATTCTCGGCGCAGGCGGCGTTGCCATTCGCGATGTGCCGGACGGGATAACGGCTGTAGGCGTTCCGGCAAGAGCTATGCCGCCGCGTCTCGTGAGATAGCGGATCACCGCTGCTGACCATCGTAAGATGGCATGGCTAATTACTATCATTCGATATCGGAGGGATTATTGATGAACCAACGCATCTTCTTATCGCCGCCTCATATCGGGGAGGCGGAAGCGGGCTTCGTCGCGGAAGCGTTCGAGAGCAATTGGGTCGCGCCGCTAGGCCCTAACGTGGATGCGTTCGAGCGGGAGCTTGCCTCCTACGTCGGAGCGAAGGGCGCCGTGGCGCTCTCCTCCGGCACAGCGGCAATTCACCTGGCGCTTCGGCTGCTTGGCGTCGGACGCGGCGACCTTGTGTTCGTCTCGTCGCTGACATTCATCGCGAGCGTCAATCCTGCGCTGTATGAAGGGGCAGAGCCCGTCTTCATCGATGCAGATGAAACCACCTGGAACATGTCGCCGCAAGCGCTTGAGCGTGCACTCGAAGATGCGCGCCGCGCAGGGCGGCTTCCGAAGGCGGTCATCGTCGTTAACTTGTACGGGCAAAGCGCCGACATGGCGGCTATCACCGAGCTGTGCGAGCATTACGGCGTGCCGATCGTGGAGGATGCCGCGGAATCGCTTGGCGCGACATACCGGGGGGCGGCAAGCGGCACATTCGGGCGCTTCGGCATCTATTCCTTCAATGGGAACAAAATTATGACGACCTCCGGCGGCGGCATGCTTGTCAGCCAAGATACCGATGCGCTGGAGCTTGCTCGATTCTGGGCGACGCAGTCGAGAGATAAGGCGCTCCATTATGAGCATTCGCAGCTCGGCTACAATTACCGGCTGAGCAATGTGCTGGCCGGCATCGGCCGGGGACAGCTGCAGGTGTTGGACAGCCGCATCGAAGCGAGAAGAGCGATCTTCGACCGTTATGCCACGGCTTTCGATGGCATCGAGGGCATCGGCTTCATGCCGGAAGCTTCCTACGGACGTTCGACCCGCTGGCTGACGGCGATGACGCTCGATCCGAAGACGACGGGCACGACGCCGGAAGCGCTGGTCCATGCACTCGCGGAAGCGAATATCGAAGCGCGGCCCGTGTGGAAGCCGATGCATCTGCAGCCGATGCTTCGCCACTTTGCCTATTACCCGCGCACGGAGACGGCGCAGGGCAGCGTGTCCGATGCGCTTTTTGCCCAGGGGATCTGTCTGCCGTCAGGCTCATCGCTCACGATCGAGCAGCAGACTCGGGTCATCGAATGTGTTCAAGAACATCTGGCTGACAGCCGCAAACTTGGCAGCATGCTTGCTGCGCATAGCGGATAACCCCAGATCGGACTAGTTTCATCGGCCAAGTGCGGCGAATCGACCTGCGTAGGTGCGGAAGTGCACGTATGATCGGGCAAATTCGCTGAATCTTACCGCTTAGGTGCAAATATGCACCTGTCGTCGACCATTTGCGGCGAATCATCCCGCGTAGGTGCATAAGTGCACCTACGTGTCGCCAAACCCACCATATCGTATCTCATCTATCCAACTAAGGGGGACTTCCCATGAAAGTGCGTAAAGCGATTATTCCAGCAGCCGGCCTCGGCACGAGGTTCCTGCCTGCGACGAAAGCACAGCCCAAGGAGATGCTGCCGATCGTCGACAAACCGACGATTCAATACATTATTGAAGAGGCAATCGCTTCTGGTATCGAGGATATTCTTATCGTGAGCGGGCGCGGCAAGCGGGCGATCGAGGATCATTTTGACAAAACCTTCGAGCTGGAGGACGCGCTGTCCAAGAAAGGAAAGTCCAAGGAGCTGGAACAGATCCAGCGCATCTCGGAGATGGCGAACATTCACTATATTCGGCAAAAGGAACCGCGCGGTCTCGGACACGCGATCTGGTGTGCGCGCAGCTTCGTCGGGGATGAGCCGTTCGCCGTCCTGCTGGGTGACGATATCGTGCAGTCGGACGAGCCGTGCCTAGGCCAGTTGATGCGCGTGTATGAACGTTATTCTTCTTCGATCGTAGGCGTACAGCGGGTCAGCGACGATGACGTGTCCAAATACGGCATTATCGCGCCGCGCGGCTCATCGATTGAGCCATCGGTCTTCTTCCTCGACGGACTCGTCGAGAAGCCTTCCCGCAAAGCGGCGCCGTCCAATTACGCGATCATGGGGCGGTACGTGCTGACGCCGGATATTTTCGAGATTCTCGAGAATCAGGAGCCGGGCGCAGGCGGTGAAATTCAGCTGACCGACGCGATCAAGAAGCTGAACGACCGCAAGACAGTGCTTGCTTACAACTTCGATGGCGTCCGTTATGACGTCGGCGACAAGTTCGGATTCATCCGCGCGACGCTCGACTTCGCCCTGCAGCGGGAAGATCTGCAGAACGATGTGCTTAATTACGTCCAAGCGGTGTATGAGAAGCATTTTGCAATACTGAATAAGGTGGCGAAATAGCGATGCGGAACATAACGGTAATCGGAACGGGATATGTCGGACTCGTATCGGGCTCCTGCTTCGCTGAGGTAGGCAATCGTGTCATCTGCTGCGATGTCGATGAACGTAAAATCAACATGCTGCAAAGCGGCGTCGTGCCGATCTATGAGCCAGGGCTGGAAGAGATGGTTGTGCGCAACAAGGAACTAGGACGTCTGCATTTCACGACGGATGTAGGCGCGGCGATCGAAGCGTCGGACATCGTCTATATTGCGGTCGGCACGCCGATGTCGGAGACGGGCGAAGCGGATATGCGGTATGTCATGTCGGCGGCGAAGAAGATCGGCGAGCATCTGAACGGCTACAAGATCATCGTGAACAAAAGCACCGTGCCCGTCGGCACCGGCGAACTCGTGCGCGAGGTCGTGCAGGCGAATAAGATGGCGCCGTGGGCGGCATTCGACGTCGTCTCGAACCCCGAGTTTCTGCGCGAAGGCTCTGCACTATCGGATTGCATGAACATGGACCGCGCCGTTATCGGCTCGGACAGCGCCGAAGCGGCGAATGTAATTGCAGAGCTGCACGCCCCGTTCAATACGAAAGTGTTCCGTACCGACTTGGAGAGCGCAGAGATGATCAAGTATGCAGCGAATACGTTTCTCGCAACGAAAATCTCGTTCATTAACGCGATCGCGAACATTTGCGAGCGCGTAGGCGCGAACGTGAATGACGTGGCAGAAGGGATGGGCATGGACAGCCGGATCGGCGGCAAGTTCCTTCAAGCGGGAATTGGTTATGGCGGCTCCTGCTTCCCGAAGGATACGTATGCGCTCGCTCATATCGCGGACAAGTCGGGCTATGAATTCGAGCTGCTTAAGTCTGTCATTCGAACGAATCAGAAGCAGCGGATGCTGGTTATGGACAAGCTGAGGGAGGCGCTCGGATCGCTCTCTGGCAAGCGGGTCGCTGTGCTTGGTCTTGCGTTCAAACCGAATACAGACGATATGCGGGAGGCGCCTTCGCTTACGATCGTACCCGAGCTGCTGCGTGCAGGCGTGTCGGTGAAGGCATTCGATCCAATCGCAACCGAGGCGGCCAGCAGTCTGCTGTCGGGTGAGGTGCAGTATGCGGATTCGGTAGAAGCAGCGGTGGCTGGCTGCGACGCCTGCGTCATTCTGACCGAGTGGAGCGAGATAACGGGCATGTCGCTTGCCAAGGTGCGTAAGCTGCTGGCCAAGCCGATCATCATTGACGGCCGCAACTGCTTCGGCCTGGATGAGATGGAGCGGGAAGGCTTCGTCTATCATTCGATCGGCCGCAGACCCGTTGGCGCCGTGAATGCGGATCGGCAATCCGTTAATTTTTGACCGAAGGGGGGTGAGGGGAACGAACTTGGCTGCATGCCGTCTCCGGGAGGAGCAGCGGCTGGAGCTGGAAGGTTAGGACGCCTCTAAGGTGCGTTCAAGGCAAATCATGATATCGCGAGGGTGCGTCCAGTCCGAAATAGCGGCGAAGGATGGATCGTCGTATAAGCTATCGTTGGCAGCGGGCGCCCCTTGAACCCAAAGGAAGGATGGTTACAATGCGTAAACCTATGCGCGGAATTATCGCTCTGACAGTCGCAGCCGCGCTTGTACCAGCGATGACGGCGCAAGCCGCTTCGCCGTTTAAGGCGATCATTGCTTCGGTTGGTACAGCCCATGCGTCGTCCAACAGCCCGATCTCGTCGATACTCGGATCGCTCAGCCAAGGCAAGCTGAACATCCAGTCGCCGCTCGAGAAGCTGAAGCAGAGCATCGCGGACAAGCAGAACGAGAAAGACAACGGTAAGGACAACAGCAAGGACAAGGACAAGGACAACAGCAAGGACAAGGATAAAGACAAGCCGGGGAACGGGAACGGCAATGGCAATAACGGTAATGGTAACGGCAACAACGGTAATGGCAACAGCGGCAATAACGGCAACGGAAATGGCAATGGCAATAACAACGGTAACGGTAATGGCAATAATGGTAATAGCAATGGAAACGGCAATGGTAATGGTAACGGCAACAGTAATAACGGCAATGGCAACAACGACCTGGAACAAATTAAGAAAGAGCAAGAGATTTACAACGATACGGGCTACACGCTCGTTCAGCTTCGTAATGCGTGCCAGGCTGAATTGACCGGTTATGCAGTACAATTCACGAAGTTGACGTCCACGCATGAGAAGACCGTATTGTACAGTACGGCTAGCGATGCGTTCACGCAGTGCACATCCCAATACCGCACGGTAATGGATGCTGCGCTCGTGAAGCTTACTGCGATCGGCGGCGACCCAGCGCTGCTGGAGCCGATGCAGACGCGTTATCAGGAAGAAATCGTCGCGGGCCGTGCACAGCTGAAGGCTATCGTCGGCAAGTAACACAGTAACAAACAAGGGATATCCGACAGCAGCTTCTGCTGCACGGATATCCCTTTTCTAATAGCTTCAATGGAGCGAGACGTTCTTCGACTTGTTAGCTGCCTTCCATCTGCGCCTAATCCTCACATCGCATTACAGCACCAGATCGCAAGCTTCCACTGGCATCCAATGCTCGTCTTGTCCGTCCCACTTCACGTTGCAGCCGATTGGATTCGTCAGCGCCACCGAGACCGGTTGTCCGCTTATCAGCTCCGCGAGTGCATTGTCGAGGTCGTTCACCGTCATTCGGGTCGTATCGCGCGGATAGTCGACGCCGCGGCCGGTGTACACGAGCTTGCGCTCCTGATCGAACACATAGAAGTGCGGCGTACGCAGCGCACCGTATGACTTCGCGACTTCCTGCGTGTCATCGCGCAAGTACTTCCACGGATACTGCTTCTCATTCATGCGCAGGACCATATGCTCGAACGAATCGAGCGGCTTCGTAGTAACACTGTTGCTGTTGATACCGACGAACACCACGCCGTTGTCTGCATACTTCTCAGCCGTTGCGCGTGTTACCTCATCCGAACCGACGACATAAGGACAATGATTGCAGGTGAAGAAGACGACAAGCACCGTTGCCTTGGCAAAATCGGCGAGCGAGTACGTATTGCCGTCAGTTGCAGGCAGCGTGAAGTCCGGCGCTTGCTGTCCGAGTTGAAGCGTGAATGACATGGGTGAATCCCTCCTTTGTGCCAGTTGTATTCGACCTCTACCGCTGTAATTCCTTCCTATATTTGAGAGGCGTCATCCCTGTATGTTTGCGGAACGTATGTTGAAAATGGGACAAGTTCCCGAACCCCGATGCTTCGGCGATCTCGAGCACCTTATGGTCCGTCGTGCGAAGCAATTCCTGTGCGCGTCGTATTCGAACGAGCTGAACGAACTCGGAATAGGTAAAGCCGGTCGATCGCCGGAACAGTCGGCTTAGATGCGAAGGGCTGAAATAAAACTGCTGGGCAATTTCATCGAGCCCGAGCGGCTCTTCGCAATGGCCTAATATATAGTCAATGACGGGCTGGATACGTCCTTCGGTAACGGTTGCGGGGTCGGGACGCATCGCATGCTCTTCGCTATGGCGTTTCATTGCGCGGCCGACAGTGAGCAGCAGCTGCGACAACAACGCGTGAAGCATCGGTTCATACGCTGGCTTGCGGCTGGTGAATTCATCGCACATCCGTACAAGCAGCCGTTCGACCTCTTCCCGATCATCTTCTACGAGCGGCAGCAGCGGCGAAGGCATACGGAACGCTTCGAGATGAAGCGGCATGACATGCATGCCAAGCTGAAGGAATGACAGAGAGAAATGAACGAGAATCCGTTCATGCCCAGATGCCTCCGGGTCGTCGATGGTACGATGGATGACGCCAGGCGGTATAAGCACCAGCGTGCCAGGCGTGACGCCATAGGTCTGATCGCGTACGAAATACCGTCTGCCGCCAGAGACGAGATAATACATCTCGAATGTATCTTCCATTTGGTTCGCCATCGTGAACGGGTGCTGGCGCGCGATCCGTTCGACGAACAGTAACTGCTCGTTCATGGTGACACTCCCCTGCGCGAATAAACTCCTACTCTAAGAGCATAATAACACACTTTCTTAATTATTTGAGCGGAATACGATTAGAAAATGGTTCATATATGCTTTAGGATGAAGGTAATGAAAGCGAATGCATTAGACGTAAAACCTAAGCGAATGCTTCCGATGCAGCTTTTGCTGCAGTCCATCCGAAGTGTTCGAATGAAGCAGACGTATAAACTTTAGGAGGGTCTACGAAATGACGAAGAAGAAGTACGTACTGGTAGGCTGCGGCAGCCGCAGCGAAATGTTCTATGGGGCGCTTGCACGCGATTTCCGCGAGACGTCGGAGTTTCTGGCATTTTGCGATATTAACCGCACGAGAATGGCGCTCGCGAACCGTTATCTGCGCGAGAAGTACGACCACCCAGAGGTAGCAACCTACGGTGCGGATGCATTCGATACGATGATCGAGGAGCAGAAGCCGGACGTCGTCATCGTGACGACGGTGGACCGTCTGCACCATCACTATATTATTCGCGCAATGGAAGCGGGCTGCGACGTTATCAGCGAGAAGCCGATGACGGTCGACGACGAGAAATGCCGCGAGATCATGGACGCTGTCGAGCGTACGGGCCGCAAGCTGCGCGTCACATTCAACTACCGTTATGCTTCCTACCATTCCCGCATCCGAGAGCTGATCATGTCGGGCGTGATCGGCGATGTTAACTCCATTCACTTCGAATGGCTGCTCAACACGGTGCACGGCGCGGACTACTTCAGAAGATGGCATCGCGACAAAAGAAACAGCGGCGGCCTGCTCGTCCACAAGTCGACGCACCACTTCGACCTCGTTAACTTCTGGCTCGGTTCCTATCCAGAGACGGTGTTCGCGTTCGGCGACCTCCGCTTCTATGGACGCGAGAATGCCGAGAAGCGCGGCGTGACGGAATTCTATCAACGCGCTTACGGCAGCGAAGCGGCGAAGGAGGATCACTTCGCGCTGCATCTCGACCAGAACGAGAATCTGAAAGCGATGTACCTCGATGCAGAGCACGAGGACGGCTACCAGCGCGACCAAAGCGTATTCGGCGACGGCATCAACATCGAAGACACGATGGGCGTAACGGTTCGTTACCGCAACAAGGCGATCCTCACGTACTCGCTCAACGCGTACATGCCATGGGAAGGCTTCAACGTTGCGTTCAACGGCAGCAAAGGCCGCATCGAGCTCAAGGTCGTTGAAACTTCGTACGTCAACGGCGGCGGCGACAAAGCGCTCGAAGGCGCGGCGGTAGGTTCGAGCATCATCGTATTCCCGATGTTCGGCGAGCCTTACTCCGTTGAGCTTGAGAAAGCGAAAGGCGGCCACGGCGGCGGCGACCCTGTCCTGCTGAACGATCTGTTCGGCGTGCCGGCACCAGACCCGCTGAAGCGCGCAGCTTCCCATGTCGACGGCGCTATGTCGATCATGACCGGCATCGCCGCGAATCAATCGATCCGCACCGGCCTCCCGGTACGAGTGTCGGACCTGTTGAAGTAGAAGATAGAGATAAAGGATCGTCAATAGGGGATAGGTAGAAGGTTAAATATAGAGCCCAAAGAAGCGTAAGGTGCTTCTTTGGGCTTTTTGTAATTGGTACCGGTCAAGAAGGGGAAATGATCGATCGAGATGAATTAATGATGTTAATGGGATGGCATAAGTGAAGGGAAATGAAGTCATTACATGCAATCTACATTTCATGATGAAGTCATTAGAATGGGCGGATACTTCGAAGATGTGTCGGAGCGTCTGCAGAGCCATGCGTTCATCGACCTATTGAGAGAATTGCAGCAGCAGTATTCCGAGATTGATATGGAGCAGGACATTCAATGGGCGATTGATGCATCAGTTGAGGTAAAGGGTTCCTAAATGCTGATAACGACGAGGTGTGATCATGAAGGTTTATATACGACGCGGTTCGGACAATGAAATTTCAAGCCATAATTTCTATGCGGCTTATGATGGATTCAAGCAAATGGGTTTCGAGATTCAATATTATAAAACGTTAGACGAGCTATCTGATCACAACAAAGAAGATATAGTCGTCAGCTATGTGGATGAGGTCAGATCTGTACTTTCCCAATATGGTGTCGTCGCACCTGAGATGGATTATCCTGACGAGCTGCAGCATTACTTGGGCCGACGAATATGGAAGTCTAAGCTTAGTGCTGTTGTCAATAACCCCGATGCTTGGAACATATTTATTAAGCCGGTGGAAGATAAGAAATTCACTGGCGTCGTCGTCAAGAGTACCAAAGATTTGGTAGGCTGCGGTACATACGGAGAAGATCCTGAAATTCTATGCTCGGAAGTCGTTCATTTTGTTGCGGAGTGGAGATGTTTTGTTCGTTACGGGACAATATTAGACGTTCGCAGATATAAGGGCAATTGGAGAGCGCATTTTGATTACAGTGTAATTGAAAATGCCGTTAAGGAGTTCGTGTCTGCGCCTAATGGTTATGCGATTGATTTTGGACTTACGGATAAAGGAGAAACCTTGCTGATCGAGGTGAACGATGGTTACGCTCTTGGGCACTATGGTTTGCTCTCTTTGGATTATGCGAAGCTGTTGTCGGCAAGATGGTCTCAACTGGCAGGGACGACGGATGAATGTAACTTTTAACAGAAGAGGATGAATGCTATGCGGTTGAGACTACGATAAGACCGAGAGGTGATTAGATGATTAATATCGATGCTCCTTTACTTCCTGGGAAGGGAATGGGTGGTATAAATCTTTACAGTCATATTAGAGACTTTTACCCTTTATTGGCTAATGAAGATATAAAAGCAAAGCTTCTAGGAAAATTTTTGATTAGATATCAAATAAACGATTCGGTAGACCTATGGTTCAATTTAATCAATGGCAAACTATTTAAAATAACTGCATTGAGTAAGTATACGGGATCACTTTTTGAAAGAATTAAAATAGGGATGCACATCAACGAAGTCTTAAGTATTGAACCAAGTTTTGAGTATGATGATATTGAGGAAGTTTACTGTAGCAGTAAAGGCATATACATTGAGACAGACCCTGTTAGTGATGCTGTCCTTTGGATTTCGGTATTTGTAAGAGAGAGTGAGAATCAAGAATTCGAAAATGGAAACTGGTGATTAGCCTAGTCCGCATCAGCTTATGCTGTTGCGGTTTCTTTTTTTTGAGAGGCTGCCCAATGCCGAAAGGAACCCTTCATTCAAACAATAAGACATCTAAGCCATGCAATACCCAGTTAAAGATTCCTTCAACTTTCTGTACTCACGTCAACGCTTTACTATCGATATAGACACTAGGAAGAAAACCTGCTACAAAGTCATTGCAACTAAACGAACAGCATAGTTTCTTGTTGCACCAGCCTGTTATAATGGAATAATGTTCCTTTAATATTTATAAATAGATAGAGCATGTCAGGAGATGGAGTAGTGCAAGTATTGAAGGCGATCGGAACCGTCGTGATCACCATTGCTGTAGCATTGGCAGCCGCTCAATGGCTTCCGGTTAAGGGAGACGGAACAACGGTTGTTCAAACGCCGCGAACGAATGTAACAGAAAACAAGGCTGTTAATCTAGTGCTGCCAGAGGAGATTCAAGTCGATGGCGAGAGTCTGAGACAGCATGGATATTCCGCCGAAGCAGCGCACTTCTCATTCGACCTGACCATGGACCGATTCGGCAAGGTGAAGCTCGTAACGGTCTCACTTTTGAATAGCAGTCGCAATGAATTGAAGTTCATTCTAGTAGATGCAGAGCAGAACATCGTATATGAACTGCCTGATTCTATCGGCGAATTATACGGTAAGTACGATTACGTCTCACATGTGTATATGCGGGATGTGAATGGGGATGGCCTTAAGGATGTCATCGTCATTGCACAGTATAAGGCTGACGATGAGAAGAGCGACGCAGCCGATCTGCCGGTTGCGGGGGTTTATTTTCAGACGGAGGATGGATTCACGACAGTGGATAGCATAGATAGGGAGCTTAATGAGAAAGGGATTACGAATAACGTCGCAGAGGTGCTTGGGTTTCTGAAACGGATGCAGATCGAGAACTAAGAATGCCGACCAAGCTTCTTCGCAAAATGAAGAAGGCCAATTATGTGACTCTCCATAATTGGCCTTTTTCACTATTGAAACTTCGAAATCGTCTTGTCCATCGCCCGAATCCGTTCGAAGAACGCATCGGAAGTGCTGGACACCTCTTGGAGAGTCGCAATCTGCTCCTCGCCTCGGGCGGCGATGCTGGTGACCTCATCCTTCACGGAGTTGGTCTGCGACTTCACCTCTTCAAGCAGCTGGTGCGCCTGTGTCATCCGCTGCATGGCATCCTGCATATCGACATGCATGGAGTCCGCTTCGCGTTGGACTTCATGGTTAGCCGTATGTATGTGGCGGAGCGCATGATCGACAGACGCTGAATTGTGCTGGCCATCGGTAAGCAGCGTGCTGCTGTCCGTCATCTGCTGGCGGATGAGGCCAAGCTGCGTGTTCAAGTCCGCAATATTCGTCTCTATTGTTGCGGCAAGCTCGCCTGTCAGACCAGCAAGCTGCTTCACGCGATGCGCGATAACGGCGAAGCCTTTGCCGGCTTCAGCGGAGCGAGCGGCTTCGATGGATGCGTTAAGCGAGAGCAGGTTCGTCTCGCTCGCAATGCTGCGGATTTGCTGCAACTGCTCGGACGTCTCGGCAATCCGCTGCTCAAGCTGCTCCGTGCTCGTCTCGACTGCTGTGACCGTATGCTTCAACTGATTGAACGATTGCAGGAATGTATTCATGTCGCGAATGCCGCTGTCGGCAAGATGAACGGATTGCTGCGCATGCAGCTGAATGCCGTTCGCTCGATGAACGAGCTCCTCGAACGAAGCATATAGGCTGTCGAATTGCGCTGCCGCGGAGTGCGTAAGTCGATCTTGTTCATGCATCGAGAGCGAGATGGACTGCGTCTTCATCGCGATCTCTTCGCTTGCTTGATTGTTATCGCGAATGCCTTCGTACATATGGTCGGATGAGGCGGATACTTGTACGCTTGTATCGCGAACGCTCGTAATAATGGAGCGAAGACTGAGCAGCATGGCGTTGTAGGAGCCGTTCAGCTTGCCGATTTCGTCCTTGGTCAGAACGTCGATCGTCGGGACGGTCAGATCGCCATTTTCCAATCGGGAGAGGCTATGTTGAAGGGTTGTGAGCGGCTTGGCAATCCCGCGCGACACTCGCAAGGCAATGAATAGCGACAGTGCGATAATGCAAGCGCTAAGCCCTAAGAAGATATAGACGCTTTGAATGAAAGAGTCCGTAATCTGATCCGCTCTCGCTTCGGATGAAATAAGCTTCTCCCGAATAATCGTCTGAACCTGCTGATCGATGAGAGCTGTCGTCTCGGTTAAGTAGTCGTATGTAGCCGTCGTGTCGTCTACCGAAGCGCCATCTGCAAGCTGACTTTTCAACTTCTCTACAATCCCCGCAAGAGATTCCATCGTGTTATGCAGCTCTTCCGTGCGCTTCAGTACGGTGCCATCATGCTCGCCGTCTATGAATTGCTGCAACCGCCCATTCATATCGTCCAGCAGCTTGTACTGCCCGCCATCCTCGAACGACTTCATCCCATTCACCACTTGAAGAACCTCTTCGTCAAGCGCGGGCTTGAGCAGTCCGTTCATCGTATTCGCCTGTGAGGTTGCCGTAAGAAGGCTGTTGTACTCTTGCAGATAACCATAGAATCGGTAGGACTGGATGCCGCCAAGCGTGACCACGAGTACGATGACCGCTGCGAAGGCGATGGTTAATTTGAGACGAATCGATTTCAGTTGCAAGGAGAATCGGGAACGCTGCTGGCGCTGCATGGGTATTCCTCCTCAGATGATGTTCCTACTTATTTCCTATATTAATCGCTTTCATTGGAAATACAATGCGAAATTTTCAATTCTGCTAACAAAATCATCACAATATCAAGATCGGACACGCTTGTGCAAAGAACGCTTCTGTCGGAAGCGATGATAGAGTGGATATAATGAAGCTATCCATTATCGTCATACACGCAGGAGGTTTATATAAACTATGAAACTATCGGAGCAGCAGCAATCGCAACAACAGTCTATCCTATCGCAGGCGCGTCAAGTGTCGAAGCATGGGCCGTTCCAGCCAGACTGGGAATCGCTCAAGCAGTTCCAAGTACCGGAGTGGTACGAGGGGGCGAAGTTCGGCATTTTCATCCACTGGGGCTTGTTCGCCGTGCCTGCCTTCAATAACGAGTGGTACTCGCGCAACATGTACCAAGAGGGATCGCCAGAGTGGAAGCATCACGCGGAGACGTTCGGGCCGCATACGGAATTCGGCTACAAGGATTTCATCCCGATGTTCAAGGCAGAGAAATTCGACGCCGATCAATGGGCTGACCTGTTCGTGAAGTCGGGTGCGCGTTATGTCATTCCAGTGGCAGAACATCATGACGGGTTCCAAATGTACGGCAGCGAGCTGTCGGAATGGAACGCTGTGCAGATGGGGCCGCGCAAGGACATTATTGCCGAGCTCGGCGCCGCGGCGCGCGCACGGGGCTTGAAGTTCGGCGTATCGAGCCACCGCGCGGAGCATTGGTGGTTCTTCGACGGCGGCCGGAAGTTCCCTTCGGATGTGCAGGATCCGGCATTCGAATCGTTCTACGGACCGGCAGCGAAAGGGCCTGAGGACCATCATGATCCGTCGCTGTGTCCGCCGAATGCGGCTTATCTCGATGACTGGCTGGCGCGGACGTGCGAGCTTGCGGACAAGTATGCCCCGGACATCGTTTATTTCGACTGGTGGATTCAGCAGCATGCTTTCGAACCGTACTTGCAGCAGTTCGCTTCGTATTATTACAACCTAAGTGCGGAACGGAACCAGCCGGTTGCGATCAACTACAAATACAATAGCTTCCCGGAAGGCACGGCTGTTTATGATGTTGAGCGCGGCCAGCTGAAGGGCATTCGAGAGCCGTTCTGGCAGACGGATACGGCGGTATCGTACAACAGCTGGTGTTATGTGAAAGAGCAGCATTACAAGCCGGTCGAAGACATTGTGAGCGACCTGGTCGATATCGTGAGCAAGAACGGCTCGCTGCTGCTTAACATCGGGCCGAAAGCGGACGGAACGCTCCCGGATGAAGAGATTGCGATGCTGGAGACGATCGGCGAGTGGTTGTCCGTTAACGGCGAAGCGATCTATGATACGAAGCATTGGAAGATCTACGGCGAAGGTCCGACGGCCGTGCCGGACGGGGCTTTCTCCGATAGCAAGCGGGACAAGTTCACGCATAAGGACATTCGTTTCACGGTCAAAGACAACGTGCTGTATGCGATCGCGCTGCGTAATCCGGGAGCGGAAGACATCATCATCGAATCGCTCGGAGAAGCGGCAGGCCTGTATAAGGAAGGTATCGCGCGCATCGACCGGCTCGGCTGGGACGGCGACGTACAGTGGGATCGCGGGCAGGATGCACTCGCGATTCGTGGTGTTGAGACGGCGGGCGTATTGCCGGTTGTTTTCCGCATAACGTCAGCTTAACAGCAATGCCCATTTCCATTGATTCCTTGCGATATGTGCAGATTTTGGGTAACATGAAGGAAAGTTTGCTACTAACTTGTGTCCCAAGGCAGCATACAGAGGAACGGAGAAATGGGCATGTCTAATATTCAATGCGCCGGCTGCGGTGCGGAGAAACCGCCGGAGGCATATCCGAAGCGGTCCGGACGACAGACGCGGCGCGGTATTTGCCGCGCTTGTCTGCGTTCGCGCAAGCGGCTGCGTGCATCAGGAGACGAGGCGGCGACGCCGAATGCGCAAGCGCTTTACGGCGAGGAGGCCGCGACACGGGGTGGCGGCGTCGAGCGCAATTCAGCAGCTGAAGCCGGCACTGGCACAGATTCTGCCGACGATGCTGTGCTCGAAGCAGCGGAGGACGCTGGGGAGCAGCCAAAGCGTAAGCGCAAGAGAAAACGCAGACGCGGCAAGAAGGCGAAGAAGATTGCTGCGCAGGAAGTAGGAACGGACGAAGCGTCTGATCCGCAGCAGTCAGCAGGCAGTTTTGCGCCAGCGCTGGATACGGACAACGAACATTCCAATGAGAGTGATCATGAGGCTGAGTTCGAAGAAGTGTCCGCAGATGACTCGTCGCTAGAACAAGTGAGCGGCGGCAAGCGCCAACGGAAGCGCAAACGCAGACGCCGCAGCAAGAAGAAGGGCAGCGTAATCGTCTCGAGTCTTGCTGATGATGAGGCTAGTCCAGACCATCATTCTGCTGCAGCGCCGCTATCCGCTCACGACGACGATGAATCATCGGAAGGGATGGCGATCGCCGATTCTTCCGATGATGCCGAGGATGATCTCGGCGGCGAAGACGCTCCCGCCAAACGCAAGCGGAAACGGAAGCGCCGACGGCGCAAGGGCAAGCGGAACTCGGAGGGCGAATCGCCTGTATCCGAGGCGGAACCGCCGAAGCGTCCGGCTGTACGGCCGCCGAACAAGCGGATCGTGCCGTTCAAGGGGCCCTTTACGTATGATGCAGCGATTCTGAATGATAAAGGGACTGGAATGATTCGGCTTCGCGGGCGCCGCGAGACGGGCAAGCGTTGGCATACGGAGATCGAGAAGGACATTGCGGTTCGGATGGTGCAGGAAGGGGCCGCGGGCATTATTCATCCAAGGCTCATTCATAAACTGTATACGAAGAGCGATTTCCGACTGCTCATTCTGCAGCGGGACAATTATGTGTGCCGCTACTGCGGGCAATTCGGCGATACGATCGACCACGTCATGCCGAAGTCGAAGGGCGGATTATCGTCCCCGATGAACTGCGTGTGCGCCTGCAGCGACTGCAATTTGCTGAAGGCTGACAAGCTCGATTTTCCATACCCGGATGAACCGGACGATTCAGATGAATAAAACATAACGAACAACGCCTTCATTCCCGCTTCGCCAGCGGAGATGAAGGCGTTGTTCGTTATCGCGCATTGGCAAGGTCCGGCAGCGTGATCCAATCATAGCGATGAGCGTTCTGATAGAATTGTTCCACGTCGAACACGATCGGTATGACATAGTCACCTTTGTAGTAGGCTTTCTCGGCGATCTGCTCCATCGGTACTTTGAACGACACGCGAAGCGCGCGGCAGAATACAGGCTCCAGCAGCGTCACGCAATATTTGAGGTTGAATCTCATGCAGCAGTGAACGGCTGTCGACATAAGCTCGGCTGAATAGCGAAGCCCTCGGAACTGACGAAGCAGAGCGAATTTGTCAATCTCGCCTATGCTGCCTTGGCTGGCGATAATGGATGGATGTTCGGCGAACGGAGCAATCCCGTCAATCTCACTTTGGCCACGAATATAGCGTTTAATCTCGGATGTACCGACAACTTGGCCTTCGGGAGCAGTCACCACATAGCGGGCGAGCACGCTGCGGGAGTATTCCAGCTCGTACCCTTTCTCGCGCCATACGGTTTCCCATACTTGATTGAATTGCGCCAGGTCATGAGCGGTTTCTACTTGTCTGTACATCACAATCTTCCTTTCCTGCTTCGATCATCATCGATTGCGAGCCTGCGAACGGTTACGATTGCTCACTCTCCGTTTCCTTCTTTTGACAACTATACTATCACCATTCTAGTAAAAAAAGGATAGATCGTTAGTCTGATTATGGAAAATAATGTAGATCCATGGCGTCAAAAGCAGACGGTTTGAACAACCTCCTTAAGGTTTGTACTTCACATTCTTAAGAATCTGCTTCCAGTAAGCGTCGTTGCCATACCAGATGTCAGGCTGGTCCGGCAGCAGAACCCCACATGTGTGTTTGAGCGGCCAATGGTTCTCGACAAGACCTTTGACGGGGTTGTGATTGACGAGAAGGATATGGAATTCGCCCGTCACGATTGATGCGAGCGCACTCTCCAGCTCAAGCGCCTCCTCCGGAAGCCCTCCTGTGCGGACGAATAGAATACGCCGCGAGCTGGCGGCTTTGCTCAGAAACCGCTCGATTCGCCGATCCATTTTGGCACGGAAGGCATCATAATCCGGCAAGTGAGTCGCCGTGTTGCGCGGGTAAGGGAAGTCATGAACGATGATCATTCCGTTCTTCACATCCCGCAGGAAGACGAAGTTGTTCAGCATCGTATGGTAGACCAGATTGTGCCGCAGCGCAAAATCCGAAAATCGGTTGCGGATCATCTCGGTGACATTCGGCAGATGCTGCACTTCTACCCAGTCCAGCACTCCCGTATACGGACGAATTCCGTTACGTTCCAGTTGAATCGCAGGGAGACAGTTCATCCCCAAGCTGAATATGGCATCGTATTGTCCTCCAATTTCGCGAAGCTCCATGCGCATCTCCACTCTTTCTTATTCTTCTTACTCTATTCTATGAATGCGATTGATCGCCCGTACGGGCGAACTCTATCACTCATATAATAGAACGATTAAGTGCCGAATCACGGATGAGAGGAGACTGGAGCAGAGGATGAAGAAGGCGGAGTATCGAATGGAGAAGCATCAAATCGTACCTTTTCTACTCGTCGATTGGGAGGTGCCGATTGGGAGGTTGACGGTGACGACGACGAAGCCTAATCGCCTCGTACGGCTTGCGTTCGAGATCGGCTGGAGCAAGCCGCATACGGCAGATCTCGGCGAGATGGAGATCGTTATTCGTGAATCGTCTGGAGCCGGCACAGAGCTGTTCCGCGAATCAGAGATGTGTCATTGGAATGCGCTGATGACGATGGACTGCGAGATAACGGTTCCGGTCGAAGGGACCTATACGTACTGCATGAATGCAGTGTCGGCAGGCAGACGCGCCATTATCAATGGACCGATTTATTGGTACGAGGCCACATAAAAGGTGAACGCAAGCTTCGACGTTGATTAAGCTTCCTGACTTACTTCGTGATCAAAAGCGGACTTTTTGAACAGCCTCATAAAGACTTGGAGGGATTACATTAATGAAGACGACTTGGCTGCGGATGCCGAATTTTCCATACCCCTATGCGCTCAGCTCGAATGACGGAGATATGATACTGGCAGGAATCGAGAAGGGCGGCGGCTATTATGAGCCCCATATCATGAATGTGCTGCGGAATATCGTGAAGCCTAATGCGGTATGTCTGGACATTGGTGCCAATATTGGCGCGATCTCGCTTGGAATGAGCACTTACGCATCGCAGGGCAAGGTATTTGCGTTCGAGCCTTCGGCGGTTAATTTCAACTACTTGACTTATAACGTTATTCAAAATCAAAAGGCGAATGTCGAACCTGTGAAGCTTGGTGTATTTGATAAAAATACGCAAATGCAGTTTTCCTACATTGATTTCGGCGGCGGTTGGTCGCATATTACGACCGAGCATGCGGAGCGGGGTTATCAAGAAACGGTTCAATGCGTCCGCATCGATGATTGGGTGAAGGAACGCAAGCTGACTGCGCTTGATCTGATCAAGCTGGACGTAGAAGGAGCAGAAGTGCCCGCGTTGAACGGCATGGAGAAAACGATCGCGAAGTTCAAACCTGACTTGATCGTAGAGTTCAACCCGACTGCGCAGCGTACCATTTTCGATGAGGAGCCTCGTAGACTATACGATACACTGTGCAGGCTGTATCCAAATTTGTATATCCTTGACTTTAATTATACAGCACCGCAGCTTGTCAGCTTCGAACAGCTGATGGCGATGTTCAGAGGCGGACGTGAGGTTGTCGACTTATATTGCACATTCAAGGGCTGATTGGATGAGAAAGAGTCTGAAAACAATGAGCGATAGGTGAGAAAGCTCTAATCTTTTCCAGTATCTGCGGCATGAATGTCCGCACTCCCCGTGATAACATGAATGGCATCGAAGGGAAGCGTCGTCTTTCCTCGACAGATAATCATGATCCGGGAGGAACGAACACATGAACAAGCCATATATTCGCAAGACTGTCGTTGGCGCCGTTATCGCTGGGATGGCGTTCGCAGGCATCGGGGCGGCAGGTCAAGCTTCCGCTGCTACGGTAACCCCGACACAGTACAAAACCATTGTAATCAGCAACAGCTCCGAGCTTAGCAAGCTCGCATCCCAGTACGGGATTACGATAGATTGGAATTCGATCTGGAGTCAGCTCGGCCAAGGAACGGTTACGGTGACGAAGCCAAGCACGGGAACGGGCAGCGGCACGACTACGACAACGAAGCCAAGCACAGGAACGGGCAGCGGTACAACGACGACGACGAAGCCAAGCACAGGCACGTCGACGGGAGGTACAGGCACAAGTACGGGTACGACTACAAGCACCAGCGCTTATGCGCAGCAGGTTGTAACGCTTGTTAACCAAGAGCGTGCGAAGGCGGGCTTGTCCGCTTTGACGAGCGACTCCCTGCTTACGACGGTTGCCAATGACAAGGCGAAGGATATGGCGGTCAACCATTACTTCAGCCACACGTCTCCGACATATGGATCGCCATTTGATATGATGACCGCGTACGGCGTGAAATACTCGTATGCAGGCGAGAATATCGCAGCCGGTCAGAAGACGCCGCAAGAGGTTATGACAGCTTGGATGAACAGCGCAGGCCACAAAGCGAACATTCTGAGCGCTAACTTTAAGAAAATCGGCGTTGGTTATTACAACGGCCAATGGGTACAAGAGTTTACGGGCTAATCCACGTCCAAACAGCAATCATATATTAATGAAGGAAGGCGTTGCAGCGATAAGCTGCAGCGCCTGTTTGTCTACCCAACTGGACAAGTAAGCTAACCACGCATCACCATCAAAAGCGGCGGGATAAGATACATTTAAATGCTCTAACTATCTGTCCTCTTGGCAGCGATGGATTAGAGACATTAGAGCGCTCTAACGATTCGTTATCCCCACAGTGCATATCGCAATAAAAGAGCCGCCCGCAGTCCATTGACCGCAGGCGGTTTGTTCATCCCTAAGACAAAACACCAATCTCAGCTAATCGATTCCGCATCGCGCCGCCGAGTACTGCCGGGTTGTAGCGGGTTGCAATGGTGTGCGCCGCGGCAGCCCCGATCCGCAGCCCCGTTACTCGATCGGATACAAGCTGCTTCATGTAGTCAGCGGCATGCTGCAGATCCGGCTCCGCCCACCATCCGCCTGCTTGATAGGGACCGATCGTTATCGGATTCGGCACAAGCGTATAGCGGACGGGACAGCCGTTGCTGGATTGCAGGAAATCGGTATTGCCGGACCAGTTCGTTGCAATAACGGGCTTGCTCATCGCCATCGCTTCTGCGATCGCAAGGCCGAAGCCTTCGGCGCGATGCAGCGATACATACGCGTCGCAGGACGCAATCAAGCCGGATGTCTGCTCGCGGGTCATCGGCGCTTCGATCCAATATACATTGCGGCAGCTGGCAACTCGCTGCTTCAGAAACTCTAAGGCAGGTCCTCCAGCGTTTGCATGATTGGCTTTCAATACGAGTCCGACGGAAGGATTCACAGCGCCGAATGCGTGGAGAAACGCGTTAAGCGCGCCGATCGGATTTTTGCGCTCGACGAAGCTGTGGGTATCGAACATCGTCAGGAATAGGAAGCTGTTATCGGGCAAGCCATAGGCTGCGCGGCTGCTCTGCGGGGTTCCATGCAAAGCAGGGACTGCAATACCATAAGGCATGGTCAGGACCGGCACGGGACTCTTGGCCGATACAACATCCCGTACGAATCGGGAAGGCGTCCATATCTCGTGTACATAGGGCCAGCTATCTGCCCAATTGTCCGGAATATCCGTCATCTCCCAGTGCCAATAGCCAATCGTGTATTTGCGATCGACAAGATGGTGTCCGAACCGTCCGAGCACATGGGGCATATAGTCGGGGTTGAATTGCATAATCGTACATTTGTGAATGGGAGACGGGATCTCCAGACGGGCCCACGTCAAGTCAGACGCATTGCCCATCGATAAGGAGTCACAGCTAATGATCGAAGCGGGTACCCCGGCGCTTATTAAGGAGGCAGCCTGCAGTCTGCACGCTTCACCCAGACCGGAGTCGGAACGATTGAAGCCGACAAGCTGTACACCGGGCATTCCTTCAGGTACAAGCATAGGCGGAGGTACTGAAGCAGGCTGCTCCGGCAGCAGAACGGGCTGTAATGCAGCCGAGCTGCCGCCTGCATAATGTCGAGCTTTGCCGCTCGCATAGCGGCGCCGTGACCGTCCGGCCTTGCGAGCGGCTGCGCTTCGATTGGAACGCCGTATACGAGAACCTTTCCGCGCACGAGTGGCCGCCCGCCGCGTACGCCCTTGACGTGCGGCCCGCTTGCTCATAGCATCAGCAGCCGGTTTTTCATTCTTGCGGCTGCATGGTCCCATGTGAAACGGCTATGCATATCGGCGGATGCGATACGGCCTTTCTCTGCCGCTTCGTATCGGTGATCTGCGACGTAGCGCATCAACTCGATCATATGATCCAGATCCGGCTCTGCCCAGTTAAAGCCGTGGTAGTAGACGCATCGCGCTTCTGCAGGCACGAGACGCTTCACGCGGAGCGGGTAGCTGTTCGATTCGTTCATGAACTCGGTCTGCGCGCTCCAGTTAGTCGCGATGACAGGAAGACCGCAAGCCATCGCTTCTAGAATCGGCATGCCCCAGCCTTCGCCGCGGGTCGGCAGGACGAAGCAGTCCGCCGAACGATATAGGCTGCCCATCCAGTGCGAAGGGATCTTGTCATTATGCAGGACGAGAATCCGATCTGCGACGGAACCGAGCTTCAGCTTGCGAATTTCGGCGGGGACGTCGATCGTTGGATCGTTGTTAATGATTTTGCAGACGAGCCGCACATCATCGCGCCCGTGGAACGCATTCGCAAACGCTTCGAACAGTAATTCCGGCGACTTGCGTTCGCCCCATTCGAACACAGACAGGAAGGTGAATTTGTCTTCGAAGAATCGTTTGCCGCGAATGTTAGGGTGGAAATAGTCAGGATCTACCCCAAGCGGCATGACATGTATCGGCACCTGGACACCGCTGTCGCGGAACGTCTGAAGGTTGAAGCGGGACGGTACCCACACCTCGTTCATCGTGTTGCACTGCTGCACCCAGTCCGCAGGGAGTCCGTCGACCTCCAGCATCGTAAAGCCGATTTTGTAGTCGCCGTCATTCTTGAAGAAGACGTCGCCTTGCCCATACACGACATGGACGCGGTCTCCCGCAGTCGAACGTTTCTTGAACAAGTTGATCTTGTTGTCCGGTCCTGTCTCGGGCTCGCCGAATGGCAGCGGCGTACCCGGTCCGTATACATAACTGTAGGAGACCTTCACATGATTGCGGTCGAGAGCCAGCATCAGGTTTCTTGATGTCTCCGTGTAACCGTACAAGGATAGGAATGCGAGCGACTGCCAGTTGACCCGGTTCTCATAGCGGGTTTCAAGCGGGACAGCCCACTTGCTGCGGAATACTTCACGCGACTTATTGTACATATCCCAGAAGTTGACGCCGTTCACGCGCGTAGACGTGTTGTGATAATGATGCAGCGTGACACGTCCGTCGCACACGACGCGGTAGCCGGACATAATCGCCTTCAAGCAGTAATCCGTATCCTCGAAATAGGAGAAATAATCGGGGTCGAGGAAGCCGATGCGCTGGATCAGTTCCCGTTTCAAATAGGCTGTTGCAAAAATAACGCCCTGTACATCGCGAACGCTCGTATATTGCCGCAAGTCATGCTCTTCGCCGCCGATTTGCTGGCCCGTCAGGTCATCCGGAAGGATGTAGGTGCCCGCGTGATGCAGCTGGCCCTCCGGTCCGCGCAGGCGGCAGCCGACAATGCCGATGTCACGCGACTGATAAGCCGTCTCCTGCAGCTTCGACAGCCAGTCATGCTGCTCGGCGAGAATATCGTTGTTGAGCAGGACGATGTCACTGTCTGGTCTTGCATAAGGGAGGGCCGCATTATTGCCGGCGACGAAGCCGATATTGGTCGGATGGGTAACGAGCTTAACCCAAGGAATCGATTGCAGGTAGCTGACCGTACCGTCCGTACTGCCGTTGTCGAATACGAGCACCTCGGTCATCCCCGCTTGCAGGGAAGGCTGAAGCGCGGCCAGACATTTGCGCGTATAGTCAATGCCGTTCCATGTCAGGATGATGATCGTAACCGGACGGATCAGCGGTTTCTTATCGATGACGACCGGATCATGATTCGCATGTCCGGGGTCATAGGTTCCATAATGCGGTTCGCTCTCGTAGCGCTCCCAGACCGGTTGAATCTGCTGGGAAGACTGCGGATGCACGGAACGCTTTCGGCGTTTGCTTATCGCTCGGCGGCGGCGTTTGGTGATGATGCCCCGTTT
The DNA here is from genome assembly GCF_033239625.1 of Paenibacillus sp. CCS19. Taxonomy (NCBI): domain Bacteria; kingdom Bacillati; phylum Bacillota; class Bacilli; order Caryophanales; family Paenibacillaceae; genus Paenibacillus; species Paenibacillus sp. CCS19. The sequence continues at coordinate 48,285 of NZ_BTCK01000018.1, read as the reverse complement.
GCGCCGCAGCTTGGATAACTTCGAAGACTTGGACGCTCGTGTGCGAGAGCGGACGGATCGTTTGCGTGCGCTGGAAGAGCGGGACTTTGCCCGGGCTGTGCTTTTAGCTGAGCGGGATGGCATGATGATTCACCTGCCCTCTTGGAATCAGTGTCGGTAAAGCTAACCTTTGGGAAGTTGAAGTTGAAGGTTTCGGCATTAGCTCTTGTCGAGCTGATCCCGCCAATACTCGAGCACCTCTTGCATCGTTGTCTCGATCGGGATCTTAGGCAGCCAGCCGGTTTGGCTGGTCAACTTGGCTGAATCGCCGATAACGATAGGGACATCCGATGGCCGCATCCGTGCGGCATCTTGTTCAATGGTGACTTTAATCGGAGAGAGGGACAGCAGCAGCTGCAGCAGGTCGCCGGCTGACCAGCTTCGACCTGAAGCAACGTTATAGCACTCGCCAGGGGTGCCGTGTTGAATCGCAAGCCAATAGGCGTGTACGACATCGCGGACGTCGGTGAAATCCCGCCTGGCCTCCAGATTGCCGACATAGAGAACCGGCGGACGCAGCCCCTTCTCGATTTCGGCGATTTGCTTGGCGAAGCTGGACGTAACGAAATGTTCGTTCTGCCGAGGCCCGATATGATTAAACGTCCGCATCCGAACGATAGGTATGCCATACTGCCGGTAGTATTGCATGCCTAGAAAGTCCTGCGCGATTTTGCTGATGGCATAAGGATTCATCGGCCTTAGCGGGTTATTTTCCGTAACGGGAATCTCATTCGTGTGTACCTCGCCGTACGCCTCGCTTGATCCTGCGATGAGCACTTTGGTCGGAAGCTTATGAAGTCGAATCGCTTCGAGCAAGTGTACCTGACCTGCGACGTTATTATGGATCGTATCGCTGGGCGATGCCCATGAGGCGGGAACGAAGCTTTGCGCAGCCAGATGGAATAGATGATCGGGACGCTCGGCAGCAATGACTTCTTCGACGGCAGCGGCATCTCGAAGTTCGCACTCGATTAAGCGGATGTTCTTATTCGAGAGGGCGTCTTCTCCGTTATGCTGCCTGCAGCGGCAGGTGCCGGCGACTTCAATGCCTTCGCTTAGCAAATACGATGCAAGGTGGCCTCCGACAAAGCCGTTGATGCCCGTAATGAGAGCCTTCACTTGCATCACCTCATGGACTCGTTCAGCCAATATTTCAACCGAGGCTCTTCGGACCGATGGCAGACGAGCAGACCGTGCGGGGTGGAGACGACTATCAAGTCGGATACGCCGATAAGCAGCGTCTCCGTCTCGGAATAGACGGTGTTGCCTTCGCTTTCAAACAGCCGAATGGCGCCTTGTGCGACATTGCCAAGCGCATCAGACGGATGATGTCGGCGAAAAGCAGCCCATGATCCGATATCGTCCCAGCCGCAGTCGATTGGAATGCAGTGGATTTCGTCGGTTTTCTCGAGCACAGCGTAATCGATCGAGAGTTCGGGAATGTCTGCGTAGGCTAAGGCAGGATTGCCATCGTGTTCAATGAACGGCTGCCACAGCGCCGGTTCCTTCATGGCGATGTGATGCAAGATGGAGGAGGGACGCCATACAACGATGCCGCTGTTCCAATACACGTTGTGCTGTTGAATTAACTTCTCTGCCGTAGCGGCATCGGGTTTTTCTAAGAATCGTTTCACTTTATGCAGGGAATCCTCCGCATCCGACTGATCTTCATCGGCTTTGATCTCCATGTAGCCGAAGCCCGTGTCGGGGCGATCCGGCCGTATGCCAAGCGTGACAATCGAATTAACGGCAGTCGCAGCCTGTGCAGCTCGCTCGATGGCGGCGAGATAAACGTCATCGTCGGCGACATATTGATCTGCGGGTACGAATACGATCGGGCGATCATCGCCTTTGGCCAGCATGGTGTAAGCGGCATAGGCGATGCAGGCGGCCGTCCCTTTTTGCTCCGGCTCGGTGAAGATTTGTTCGGTGGATAAAGAGGGAAGTTGGCTGGTTACGAGCGGGACGTGCGCGGTAGGCGCTGCAATGAATAGACGTTCATCAGGCACCAGGCGCCGGAATCGGTCAACAGTCTGCTGGATGAGCGTAGGTCCCGAGCCGAATGACAGGAATTGCTTAGGTATTGTTTTGACGCTGCGGGGCCAGAACCGGGTACCTTTGCCGCCGGCCATGATCATGATGTTCATCATGTAATGCAACGACCTCCAATCACGAGCCATCCCGTGTAACGGGACAAACAGCTTCCATATACAAATGCTACGCCATTGTATTCAGGCAGGAATCGTGCCTGCAACGGCATTTGTACAAATATAAGACTTTACTAGCTTGCGGCTTCTTCGTTTCTGTAATTTCAACGGAATGAATGGCGATTTTTCCGCTAATGGGGAGGTGGCGGAAGGGTCATTTGCGGGCAGGCGGGAGTAGGATGGAACTTGTAGTGGCGGCAATTACCAGTTTCATGGGTGAGTTAAATGTGGTATTGTTTTACGCGAGCCGAAACTAACGTGCGGGGGAGATTCATGGTATTCAGATTGCCATAAAGGCGAGCTGAATCCTCGGGGTGAATCGCATAAGCAGCTGGCGGGCGCCAGTTGTTCGATGCGTAGGGTGACTCCTCATCCGAATCCGACAACTAACCTCGTAGGCGTATACAACAGGAGGATTCTAACTTAATGACACAGCTTACAGTGAAACCGTTTGCAAAATGTTTGAAGCAGTGGGCCCGCACAGCGGCTGCTGCTGCTCTTGGCATCTCGATCGCTTGGTCCGCATCCGCGGCATCCGCCGATGCAGCTTCCGTTCATGTGGCGACGAAGACAACGACGTTCTGGACGCTGTCCCAGTACTACGGATTGACGATGCAGCAGATTGCTTCAGCCAATCCGAGTGTGAATCCGAACAATATTATTGAAGGCCAGCGGCTGTCCATTCCCACGATAAGCAATACGTTTAAAGTGGCATCGGCGCCTGCGGCATCGGCAACAACAGCAAGCACAGTTAGCAACGACAGTGTGACAGTTGGCGGTAAGCAGTTTGATGTTTCGAAAACGATTCAAATGACGGCAACAGCTTATTCAGCGGATCCAGCAGAGAATGGCGGCTGGGGCGGACTTGATTACTTCGGTAATTCGCTTAAGGTAGGCACAGTAGCTGTCGATCCATCGAAGATCGCGCTAGGCACGAAGCTGTACATAGTCGGTTACGACTTTGCAGGACTTCCGACTGGAGGAATGATCGCTACCGCATTGGACGTAGGCAGTGCGATTAAGGGCAATCGCATCGATCTGTTCGTCCCAGGCACAGCAGCACAGGTGAGCGACTTCGGCATTCAGTATGTGAAGGTTTATGTACTGGAATCGTAATTATTAATTTGTTTATTGGCTCGCATGGCAGCAACAAGAAAGCGGAGATGCAATTATTGCATCTCCGCTTTCTTGTTGTTCGTGGCAGGTTGTACAGTTGTTGTTGACTTATCGCTGCTGCCAGCGGCCATCTGAGGAGCCGAGCATCTCTGGAATCGTCACGAGCTCGTATCCTTTGTTCCGCAGCATTCGGATAATAACAGGCAGCGCCTCGACGGTACCCGATAGATCCTGTGTACTGCCTCCGCCAGCATGCTGGAGAATGATCGAGCCTGGCTGGAGCGTCTTGCGGACGTTGATAATGACCGACCTGCTTCGCAAGCTTCGCCAATCGACGGAATCGACGTCCCAGTTCACAACAACGTAGCCGTTGCGCTTCGCCCACTGCACTTGAGCGGGTCTTATCTCGCCATAAGGCGGACGGATATAGCGCGGACTATATCCAACGAGAGGTGCAAGAATCGCATCTGTTCGAGCAATCTGGCGTTGATACTGTTCGGCGGTTAATTGCGAGAATACCGCATGGTTGTAAGAATGGTTGCCGACGGTGTGACCTTCTCGCTCCATTCGGCGAACGAGCTGCGGATAGCGCGTTGCCAGGGAACCGAGCACGAAGAACGTCGCTCTCACGTTATAACGCGCGAGTACATCGAGCACTTTGCCCGTATAGCGCGGATCCGGTACATCGTCGAACGTTAGCGCTGCTCGCCGCACACTGCGAGGACCATGCGTGACGAATGCGCCTGGATATCGCTTCTCCAGTGTAATCCAGCTCATAACGGCCTGCTTCCGCTGTTTCTTGCGGGGACGGGCGTACGAATTGTACTGCTCTGTCGATTGCATGGTCCGGCTGCTGTCGACTGAAGCTGCAGCGTGATCGCTTGGTGTTGGTTCGGCTTCGGACGGATAGGCTGAAGCATCAATCGGATTGGCAAGCAGAAGTGCAAGGACGAGCAGAATAACGATTCTAGATTGTCGTTTCATTGGACGTTCTCCCTTCAAAACGGAGGGGCGGAAAAGAATACAATCCTCGTTGTTTTCTCCGCGGAACGCCAATATTATGCATGCATATTAACGATGGGTCAGGCTTTGATCAGCGGGTTAAGTTATTGCACTTCTTCCCACCATGTATGCATTTGACGGACGAACAGCTGAAGCATCTCGCTGCTGTCGAACGCGCCGCTGAAATCTTCAATGCCGAACGCACCTTGATAGCCGACCGCCTTCAAGTCTGCTAACACACGTTTCCAAGGTACGATGCCACCTGCAACCGGCTGCCAGGCGCAATGCCAGGAAACAGGATCGAGTGGATCTGTGCTATCGGTTGCAGGCATCCAGCCAGCGTTCTTGACATGGACATGTGCCAAGTACGGACCGAGCAGCTCGAGCCCCATCCGATATTGCTCGAAGCCCTCGTGAACGAGGTTGCCTGGATCGTACAATACGCCAATTGCATCCGGGTCGCAGCCTTCAATCAGACGATGAGCTAGCGAAGCGCTAGGCGCGATTGTGTTGTGATGCGTCTCGACGAGACCCTTGATTCCGTATCGACGGGCCAACTTCTCAGCTTCTCGAATATATGCTCGCGCCTCTTGAAGCAGCTCGCCATATGGGCGGCTTCCATTGTAGCCGGGAACACCTAGTCGAATATACGATGCGCCAAGTGCAGACGCTATTGTCAGCATTCGCTCGGTTTCTTCCAGATCGCCGCAAGCCAAATAAGGGACGACCGCTAATGATTGAAGTCCATGCGCATCGGCAGCCGCTCGCAGCTCAGCGAGCGCTTCTGTTGAGCTGTCGGGGTCTATCGTGCACCGATTGTTGCCCCAGAAGGAAGGCGGATCATTCTTCACGCTATCGGATATGCGAGTGCATCGCCATTCGATTGCGTCGATTCCCGCTTTCTTCGCAGCAGCCAGCAGTTGTTGCGGCGACAAATCAGGCGTAGCAACGGTAAAGACAGAACAAATCATCAAGCAACATCCCTTCCAGTTAAAATCGTAATGAGAATGGATCGTGATTATAAAAGAAAACGTTTACTTTCTCTATATTAACACAGGATTCAGCTGCTGAACGCTATAGCAATCAATCGAAAGCAAAGGAATGGATATTGCTCCACACCGAAAAAACATGTTACAATACCAATATATCAAACCAAGGTTTTATATACAGAACCACTAACGTTTTTTGAATGGAGGCTAGTACCGTTTGACGGACAAATATCAGGTACCTGCAGTCCGGCGTGCGAACGATGTGATGCTTCTCGTTGCGGCTGAGCCTGCACGACTTCGCCTGATCGATCTTGCAAGAAGACTCGATGTGAACAAGAGCTCTATGTTCTCGCTGCTGTATACGCTTGAGATGCTTCGATGGATCGAGAAGAACGAGGATGATACATACTCGCTAGGCTCGACGGCGGGCGCGATTGGCAATGCTTTTTTCAGACAGTTCGATTATGTAGCGGCTTTCCACCGGGAAGCTCGGTCGGCGGCAGCTCAGGTTGGCGCTACCTTCCAGCTTGCAAGGCTCGAAGGTCGAGAGGTGATCTACTTGGCAATGGAAGAAGTGAAGACGCCGCTTCGGCTTGCTTCTTCGCCTGGCGCACGACTGCCTGCTCACGTAACAGCGCTCGGCAAGGCGCTGCTGTCGAGAATGGACGAGCAAGCCTTGTATGAGCTGTATCCAGAGCAAGTGATCGAACAGCCTTCGACGCCTTATTCGATTACAGACCGCGACACGCTGTTCCGTCAGCTTGAGCAGTTCCGCCAGAGCGGCGTTGCCGAAGAGATGCAGGAAGGTGTTGTCGGGATTTGTTGTGCGGCTGCACCTGTATTTCGTCCGGACGGACATGCTGTTGCAGCGATCAGCTGCTCCATTAGCGTGTTTGAGTGGGAAAGCAGGCGTGAAGCGATCCGCGAAGCGGTAGCCGCCGCAGCGAGCCGTATATCCGGCATCGCATAAGGAGTGACCGTAAGTGTATGCTTGCAGGCAGTGATTTCGAATAGGAAAGCAAATTGCTAAGTGTATGCTTACGAAGCAAGCAATTTGCTTGCAGGCAGTGATTTCGAAGAGGAAAGAAAATTGCTTTTAGGAGGTATGACGTAATGACGCGTTTGAAAGGAAAGGCGATTCTGATTACGGGTGCAGGTTCCGGTATCGGTCAATGCACGGCGCAGTTGTTCGCATCGGAAGGTGCGGAAGTTATCGTTAACGATATTGATGCGGCCAAAGGAGAAGAGACGGTAGCATCGATCGTCGAAGCGGGCGGCACTGCCGCATTCATCCATGCGGACGTCACGATCCCTGAGTCGGTTCAGCAATTGACGGCCAAAGCAATCGAGCAATTCGGCCGTATCGACGTCTTGTTCAACAATGCAGGCATTAGCGGTGTCGGCGCGATTCATGAAGTAGAGCCGGACGTATGGGACCGGGTCATCAATGTCAACATTCGCGGTGTGTATTTGCCATGCAAATATATCGTGCCTCATATGATGGAGCGCCAGAGCGGCAATATCATCAACATGTCGTCTTGTATTGCAGAGATGGGTCTTGCTCGCCGCGCATCCTATGCTGCGACGAAGGGAGCTATTCTTTCCCTGACGAAGTCTATGCAAGTTGACTACGCCCCTTATAATATACGAGTGAACGCTTTGCTGCCAGGCACGATTATGACGCCGTTCGTAGAGAACTACCTGCGCAGTTCGTATGCTGATCCAGAGGAAGCATTCGCTTCGATCAAGCAGCGGCAGCTGACAGGCGAGCTTGGCAGACCGGACGATGTTGCGCGAGCAGCATTGTTCCTTGCATCCGACGAATCGAAATTTATGATGGGCTCGCCGCTTTATATCGACGGCGGCGTTGTGTTCGGCAAAAACGCGTAGAGAAAGGAATGGTATTCATTTATGAAATTGCTTAATTTCAAACAAAACGGACAAGTAAAACTCGGCGTATTGACTTCTGTAGGTGTTGTAGACGTTGCGGCTGCAGCGAATGCATTCGAGATCAACGCCCCATCCGATATCCATGAGCTCATCGAGGGCGGATCGGCAGCGATGGCTGCTGCGAGCGCAGTTGCAGCGCAAGCGGTCGAACTGAAGTCCAGCGAATATATCATTCCGGAATCGGATGTGACGTACGCGTCGGCTGTAACGAAGCCGGGCAAAATCATTTGCGTAGGACTCAACTACCGCCGTCATGCGGAAGAAACGAATGCACCAATTCCGCAATATCCAATTCTGTTCAACAAATTCAATAATACGCTCGCCGCTCACGGAGATACGGTACTGCTTCCGAAGGTGAGTACGAAGGTCGACTACGAGGCGGAACTCGTTATCGTCATCGGCAAACAAGCGAAGGATGTCGAAGAAGAGAAGGCGCTTAACTATGTATTCGGCTACTGCAACGTGAACGACCTGTCGGCTCGCGATCTGCAGATGCGTACGCAGCAATGGCTGCTCGGCAAGAGCTGCGACGGCTTCTCGCCGCTTGGCCCTTATCTCGTAACGGCTGACGAAGTCGGCGATCCGAACAAGCTTGCGATTTCGTGTACGGTGAACGGCGAAGTGCGCCAATCGTCCAACACGTCGGACATGATCTTCAACGTTAAAGAGATCGTCAGCTACATCTCGCAATACATGACGCTGGAGCCTGGCGACATCATCCTGACAGGTACGCCGGAAGGCGTTGTTCTCGGCTATCCAGAGGACAAGCAAGTATACCTCAAGGACGGCGACGTAGTCACGATCGAGATCGAGAAGCTCGGCGCGTTGACCGTTACGATGAAGCAGGAAGCATAAGTCTTATTCATGGGATGCGCGCTTGCGCGAGAGGAGAAGTGCTGAACTTGCTATTCGGACAAGGGGACAAAATTGTACTGATCGGCGATTCCATCACCGACTGCGATCGGGGACGACCGATTGGCGAAGCGGGCAACGGCGGCGCTGGACACGGTTATGTTGAGCTTGTTGATGCATTCTTGCAATCGGCCTACCCTGAGCGCAAGCTTCGGGTAGTCAATGTCGGCACAAGCGGCCATACGGTCCGCGACCTGAAGGCACGCTGGCAGACCGATGTCATCGATCAGAAGCCGGACTGGCTGACGATCATGATCGGTACGAATGATGTATGGCGGCAATTCGATCGACCGATGCTTCCAGAGCTTCAGGTGCCGATCGATGAGTACGAGCGTACGCTTGAAGAGCTTGTCGTGCAGACACAGCCGCTCGTCAAGGGCATCGTGCTGATGACACCATTCTTCGTGGAACCTTGCCGCGAGGATCGGATGCGGATGCAGATGGACCGGTACGGCGCTGTCGTCCGCGCTGTTGCTGAACGTAACGGCACGCTGTTCGTTGATACGCAGGCGGCATTCGACCGTGTGCTCGAGCATATTTATTCGGCACAGCTGACATGGGACCGTGTTCATCCGAACAAAGCGGGTCATCTGATTCTTGCTCGCACGCTGCTGGACGCAGTCGGATTCGATTACGCGAAGTGAGCGTAAACTGCTATATGATACAAGAAAAACCCGGCCTGAACGACGATGAAGTTTCGTTGTTCAGACCGGGTTTCTTTGTGTCCACCGGATTAGGTATTCAACTGCGGCTTGGATTAAAGCTTGAATACTTGAATCGTTCTTTGCAGTTGGTTGACGCTAAGCATCATCCGATCCGCTTCTTCGACTACTGCTTGAACGGAGCTGATCTGTTCATTCATCGATGCCGACATTTGCTCCGTGCCTGCTGCCGATTGCTGCGTAATCGCCGAGATGTTCTGGATCGCCGAGGAGATGCGCTGCGCGCTCTCGAGCATGACGTCGCTCTCTTCGGAGAACCGGGCGATCTGCTCAGCGATGAATTCGATGCTAGACATCATCTCGCCGAAGATTCGCTCCGACGATTCAATTGTTTCCGCCTGCACCTGTACGGCTTGTTCGTTGATGATGATGTTCTCGATCGCTTGCTTAATACCGCGTTCGATGCCGCGTACGAGCGTGAATACCTCTTTCGTCGAAGTCGACGACTCTTCGGCAAGCTTACGCACTTCTTGTGCGACAACCGCGAAGCCTTTGCCATGCTCGCCGGCGCGTGCCGCCTCGATCGAAGCATTCAGCGACAGCAGGTTCGTCTGCTCCGCGATTTCGGAGATCGTGCGCGTAATCTTCGTAATGCCTGCCGCGTCACGAGCCAGCTCGCGAACCGTCTCCGATACTTTAGACGTTGCATCAGCGTTGCTCTGCATGCTGGTCTTCTGGTTGCCGACAGCATGCACGCCTTGCTGCACGAGTTGAAGCGTATGCTCCGAGCGATCGTTCATTCCTTTGACGGAGCTTGCATAAGAAGCAACCTTATCTTCGATGTCGCGGATCGAATCGGTCATCGACGATACTTCGGATGAAATTTCGTTCGCGCCCGTTGCCAGTTCCGTGGAGGATGCGGCTACCTGCTCCATCGCGACTTTCATCGCTTGGTTCTTATCGAAGATGCTGCGGCTTGCTTCGCTGACTTGGCGGGAAATCTTCGATGTATCGGTAATGATGTCGCGAAGTTTGTCGATCATGCTGTTGAAGGAATGGCCCAGCTCGCCGAGCGATGCGGAGGATACGTCGACGCGTTGCGAGAAGTCGCCTTTGGCCAAGCTCGATGCGGTGGTACGCAATTCATAAAATGCATCTGTAAGCGCTTTCTCGACGAGGTTGACGAGAGGAAGGATTGCAATAGCTAATATAATTGCGACAATTATCGCGGCTAGAACCGATCCTCCGCTTAACGCCGTCACAAGAATCAATGCAATGGAAAATAATAAAACAATTGAATAAAAACCTAAAAATAATTTTCTTTTGGTTGATAAAGCGGAGAACCATTGCATAAGTAAGCGCTCCTTTATAGTAAATTTAGACATAGTATATCACTGGACCCAATTTGGGTCTATAAGATTAATTCATGAATCTGACAAGGAAATTCCAACGGAAATCTAAAATTTACTTAAATTTCCGACAAATCATGCGCAGAATTGTTGTAAAATTAAATAAATTGTCATATGATGGTGCTAATTAACTACATATGTAGTTCTTCCGGTGGATAACGTTCTCGCACGATAAAATGTAAGCGTTATCTATCGTACCAGACAAGGGAGGGATCACTAAATCGTTGGGACAGAAGGTCATTGGACTTAAGTGTTAATGCGTTTAAGTGTGAGTGGAAGACATGCATACTGAACCGAACCATATCTATTGATAAGCGGAGGGAATTAATTGACTAATTTGGACCATATTCCATTAGCAAGACAAGTTGATTATGTGTTTAGACAACTGGAGGGTGAATTGAAGAACGCAGCGGCAGGAACGGTACACATTCAGCTTCGCAACAATGCAGTCGGCAAGTTTGGAATGAAGCATCATCCGATCGAAAGCCGCAATGGCGAGCTCAAGCCAGTGGAAGCCGGATTGAATGCGCAGCAGGTTGAAGCTTTCCGCAAGATGGCCATCGAGGCGTTGAAGCTGAAGCGCGATTGGACGCACGGAGATATTTCTTATGATTTTGCCGTTCGTCCTGGCACAGGCGCATGGTCGGCAAGCATTATGTACGAGTCCAACTACAATATGTCGAATCATACAGGGGCGCTATTCCAATACGTACCGAAGCAGCCTCGTAATCGCTGGGAAGAACGCTAAAACCATAAGTTATGCCAATGAGAAAGGGGCGTCTCATCACAGTAGATGAGGCGCCCTTATTGTGTTTCACTTCTGTATTAGAATCTCGCGGATTGTCCCGACAGCTGCTGCTCGGCGAGTTGAACAAGCCGCCTCGTAATGTTACCGCCGATCGTTCCGACATCACGAGTCGTCATATTGCCATAGTAGCCGTCCTGTGGGAGTTGGATGCCAAGCTCTTGCGCGATTTCGAACTTTAACTGCTCCAGCGCCATTCTAGCTTGCGGCACAACGAGTGTATTCCGGGATTGTCCTGCCATGGAAGTCATCTCCTTCGGTGATTGCCGGATCGTAAGCGTTTGCTCCGTATTCTCTAGCCGAATGGATTATCGATTAGATTAACTTTATTATGGATGATTTGGTTTGAAATATCCGAGTTGGCCAAATTATTTTATTTTGCCGATTACTGCTCCCCCTTAACATGGGAATGAACGGTTGTGCCGAGCTTGCCGTTCAGATCGGAATCGAGCGGCTTGTGCGGCATGAAGAACCCGACCGTCAGAAGCAGAAAGAATAGGCCATACAGCAAGATGCTCCGGGCTGGCGAAGGGTTATGGTCGTGATCGTGATGATGGGAATGATCATGGGAGTGGTGGTGATTGTGGTCGTGATGAACATGTAGATTGTGCGTATGATCATGTTCATCATGATGATCATGTCCGCAAGCACAGCCTGCATCCATCTTCTCGGCTCGCTGCGGCCACATTCGCAAGAAGGAGAAGGCTTGATAGGCGCCCGCCGCAAGCAGAGCGAGCGCGGACAACTTAACGGCTTGCTCGATACGCGGCGTTACGAACAGCGCAAGCTCGCCTGTTCGTTTGAGATGAAGGATTAGCAGCGCGAATCCGATCAAGACGACAGCCCGCAGCATGCGATGCAGGAGGTGAGCGGCTGAGCTTTCGATTTTCACAACGCATCATTTCCTTTCCATGCAGCGAGTTATGTGATGAGATGGGCTGTCAGCCACGACAACGAGAATACAAGCACTGCCGTCAGTATGACGACAGCTGCGACAATGCGAGCGCGGAAAGCTGAGAACAGCATCAATGTATTTTTCAAATCGATCATGGGTCCGAATACAAGAAAGGCGAGCAGCGGCCCTGCAGTGAACAGATGGCTGAAGGATGCGGCTACGAAGGCGTCAGATGTAGAGCAGAGCGATAAGAAGTAAGCGAATGCCATCATGAACAGCTGGGACAGTGTTTCATGGGACGCGATCGCATCCAGTGATGAACGATCTACTCCGGTCTGAATCAAGGCTGTCAGCAGCGCGCCGAATATTAAATATTTGCCCATGTCGAAGAACTCCTCGGAAGCATGCCCCAGCGTGGATGCGAACCTCGTTCCAAGCGGTTGACGTTCCGATTGACCCGATGAATGATGTCCGTGATGAGGATGTTCGTGAATAGGAGTGGAATGCCCCGTCCGCAGCGGACTGGCTTTCATATAGCGGCTGAGCACTAGGCCAATGAGGAATGCGACTAGAAAACCGAGTCCCATTCGTCCATACAGAATGCCCGGCTGCGCATGGAAGGCCGTATAGGTTGAGGCGAATACGATGGGATTAACGATTGGACCGGCAAGGATGTAGACGATACCGATATAGGCCGGCATTCCTTTGCGTATCAGACGTCTGACGACGGGGATCATGCCGCACTCGCACAGCGGAAACAATAGTCCAAGCAGTGCGCCGAAGACAGAGCCGAGAAAGGGGCTGCGTGGCGCAAGACTGCGAATCGCCTGCTCGGAGACGAATACTTGCAGAAGCGCTGATACGATAACACCTAGCAGCATGAAAGGAAGCGCCTCGAGTACGACGCTGAGAAACAGCGTTGTAAAGGCATTAAGCTCGGAAGTCCCAATCGTCGGCAGGTAGATGGGGCGATTGAAGGCGATCAGGATTAGCAGCGCCGCACATCCTGCCGTTAAGGCTGGCGGCGACCAGCGGAGCAATAGACGCAAAGGCATAGTGAGACCTCCTAACTGCTGCCTTGGTGAATCCACTAAGCGCAGCATCGACTCGGCTTGATTTGTACATGGACTAGCGCTTGCACATTATTGTCAATATATGCGCATGTCCCATCCATTAGGACAACATAATGGCTCTTGAAATTAGAAACGACGCTTCGTCTCGAGGCAAGAAGGCAGACGTTTCGACCTTGACAATCGGGACTCGGAGAGTATAATCGTTGTAAACGCGATGAACGGAACAAGTAAGCGTGCGAGGCTGCTCGCAGAGAGCCGGTGGATGGTGCAAACCGGTACAGCGCGCGCGACGAATGGATCCGGGAGCGGACAGTGGAACGCAGGCAATTCGATGGCTATAAGCTGAGACGGCGATTAGCGCATGAGTTGCCGATGCCAATACTGATCCGATTGTTCCTCGTTACGGAACTTAAGGCATGCTCATAATCAACGACCCTACCTAGGATGGGTTGCTTTGTGCAGACATGCGAATTAGGGTGGTACCACGGCTCCTCGTCCCTTGCGACGGGGGCCTTTTTTGCGTACATGGATACGCTAGGATGCGGATGCAGCTCGGCCAGGCTGCTTCCAATGCCTCGATAATAACGGAATCAAATAATGATTAAAATTCAATTTAGGTTCAAAAAGTACGAACTACCTCTTAAAAGGAGTGAATGTCAATGAAACGTGTATTATCCGGTATTCAACCAAGCGGGCAGCTGACGCTGGGCAACTACATTGGCGCTATGCAAAATTTCGTGAAGCTGCAGGAGACAGAAGAGTGTTACTTCATGGTCGTTGACCTGCATGCCATCACGGTTCCGCAAGAGCCGGCAGCTCTGCGCGAGCAGACGGAAGCGGTAGCGGCGCTGTTCATCGCGGCGGGCATCGACCCAGCGAAGTCGAGTGTGTTCGTACAATCGCATGTACGTGCTCACGCCGAGCTCGGATGGATGTTCACGACGCTCGCCTATATGGGCGAATTGGAACGCATGACGCAATTCAAAGACAAATCCGCAGGCAAAGAATCGGTCGGCGCAGGTCTGTTCGTCTATCCAACGCTGATGGCTGCCGATATCTTGATCTATAATGCAGACCTCGTTCCTGTTGGCGACGACCAGAAGCAGCATCTTGAGCTGTCCCGTGATCTTGCTCACCGGTTCAATACGAAGTACGGCGACTACTTCAAAGTGCCAGAGCCATACATTCCGAAGGTTGGCGCTCGCATCATGTCGCTTGACGATGCAAGCAAGAAGATGAGCAAGAGCAATCCGAATCCAGGCAGCTTCATCGCACTGCTCGACCCGCCGGACGTTGTCCGCAAGAAAATCAGCCGCGCGACAACGGACTCCGGCCGCGAAGTGAAATACGATCCTGCGAATAAGCCGGAAGTGAGCAATCTGCTCAGCATCTACTCGCATTGCGCAGGTCAGTCCATTGAGCAGATCGAAGCGAAGTACGACGGTCAAGGGTATGGCGCATTCAAGAAAGATTTGGCTGAAGCAGTTGTCTCCGTACTGGAACCGCTGCAAGCCAAATACAATGAAATTCGCAGCTCCGGCGCGATTCACGACATTTTGAAGCAAGGTGCAGAACGCGCTTCTGTTGTAGCCGACAAGACGCTTGCAGACGCCAAAGAGCTTATGGGCTTCCTTGCGCCTAAGCGCTAAGATTCTACCCGCTTAAATCCTCCTAATTGGGGTGTGAAAATGTGAAAGCAGCGGTCCTGTGGACCGCTGCTTTTTATTATGTTTGAGGTGGGCCTGTCATCTACGTCTGCCTGCCACTGAAGCCGTAGGTGCAAATCTGCACCTACGAACCGCCAAAGGCGCGTGCGGCCCAGCTGTAGGTGCAAATCTGCACCTACGAACCGTTAAAAGCGCGTGCGGCCCGACCGTAGGTGCAAATCTGCACCTACGAACCGTTAAAGCCGCCAACACATTCCACGGATGGGAACGTAGGATAGCTGAAGACGGGATGAAGCACATACATTCAAAGAAACGACCGCATCGAATCCGATGCGGTCGTTTCTCGATACAAGCTAGTACCACGCTCAATCAAAAGCAGTAGACAATTTACTTAACGGCTTGTCCTTCGTTGCGACGACGACTTCTAGCTTTCACAACAAACCCAAAACCTACGTTGCATACCGTCAGGAGGGCAAGAAGGATAGCGATCCAGCCATTGTGACTGATCATGACAGCGGTAGCGCCCATCAGGACGGTGGACGAAACGGCGAACCACAGCGACAGCATCTTTGACATTGAAAATCACACTCCAAAATCTTTTCTTAAAATATTTTGAACGCTAGCATATATATTCGAAACACGAGCCATAATAACTTTGCAAGCTTGCAACCCATCACAAAGTGCAGAGGATGAAAGGAGTTTTTTCTTATGGCAAGCCAATCCCGCAGCAGCAATCAACTGGTGGTACCACAAGCAAGCCAGGCTTTGGAACAATTGAAAATGGAGGCTGCGCAGTCTCTCGGCGTGCAAATCCCTGCCGATGGCTACTACGGTAACGTCTCCACTCGCGACGCAGGCTCGCTTGGCGGCTACATCACGAAAAAGCTGGTGCAAATCGCTGAACAGCAGCTGTCCGGTCAACGTTAAGCTTTAACCATACACAGACGAGAAAGCTCAAGGGAAACCTTGAGCTTTTTTGTTCGAATTATAAGGTTGTTCTTGCGATGCAGCTTATTTCATTGTGCAGAAAAAAAAGCCCCGCGTCAATACGTCAGTACGTATTCATGCGGAGCCGCTTCTCAAGTCGTTTGTCGCTTAGCCATCCAACATATGAACCAACCGTCTTGTAATCATTGTCCATCATAAGGACGGCAACGAACGGATATTGCTTACGATGCCGGTACCGTACGTCGCTCCATCGCACCTCGTAGCCCCAAGTATGCACCTTCACGTCGGCGCATGCGAATGAGGTCAGGTAGAGGAAGGACTGGATCGACGGATCGTTCTTGGATCGATCGACTGCCGGATGGTCGGAACACGATACACAATCCTGCCAGCGGAGCGCGTTCGATCTTAGATCTCCAATCATGAAGATACCGTTCTTCTTACGCTTCACGACATTCCAGGCAGTCAATGATATCGTCGGAATGAGCCAGTAACGATCGCCTTCTTCATGTTCTTTATCAATCGCCATTACATGCGCCTGCTGGCGATGATGAACGACCGTTCGCCACACATAATACAGCGCGAGCAGGCTGTATAACAGGGAGAACGTTGCGGCCGGATTAACGAGGCCGAACGCCCAGAGCGAGATGGCGATCACATGCGTAGTGAAGATTACCGGATCGAAGATGTGGATAATGTTCCACGATATCCATTTGTTCGAGAATGGCCTGACGGCTTGCGTTCCATAGGCGTTGAACAAGTCCGTTATCACGTGCACGCATACAGCCAGCAGGATCCACCCCGTGAGATGAAGCCATGGCAGGCTCCCGCGGTATAGCAATTGAAGGACAATCGCTATCAATGCGGTCCAGCCGATAATGGCCGGAATGGAATGCGAAGCGCCGCGATGGTTGCGGATATAGGATGCATTGCCTTTAAATCGAAGCAGCGTATCGAAGTCAGGCGCTTGCGAGCCGACAACGGTGCCGATCAATACGGCGGTATGGAACGTCGCATTGTCAGCGATAACCGGGTCAACTGCAGCAAGGCCGCCGAGTCCGAGTCCGATGACGAGATGCGTGCCTGTATCCAATCGGGATTCCTCCTTCGTTGTGCTATAATGTTGGTCGGCGATCGCTCTTAGTGTCGGTCTGCCGACGCAATATCATACCCGGAACTTGAACACCAATAAGGAAAGGAAGCGTACCTTCCATGTACATATGTTTTGCGGAATATCGCATATTGCCAGAGCATCGAACGTCTTATCTTGTTTTCTCGGACGAGCTTGTCCGGTCATCGAATGGTTCCCTTATTGTATATGAAGGAACGGATCAGCCGTCGCTGTTCGTGGAGCTGTGGACGGCCGATACGGAAGAAGAGGCGGATCGTATCAAAAAAGAACGCTGCAGCGAGCGTTCTCCGTGGCGGCGCGCCGACAGCTGGGTGCAGGGAGGCAGAGAGAAGGTTCATGTGTGGACCTTCCGTCCCGTCATCCCTGCCCCAGCCGATGCGGCTGAACCTCAATAGTCTTTATCTCGATGTCGAGATCGGCGTAGTGTTCGAAATCGTACCGCCATCGAATGGATATTCGTAGTTGATCGGACCATCGAATGTGACGTAGTCGAGGTTCAGCATGAGGAGCAGGTAGCGCATGCCTGTAGTCGGATCGCTAATAATAATGTGGTCGCGGCCAGCAGCTTCGATTACGCCTTTGAAAATTTTCGCGTTCCATTGGCTGTTGTTCTCGTACGTCATGTAGAACGTGCCGACTTTGCCGCGGTTCAGACGAAGGATATTTTCGACATAGGACTCTTCAGCCGCTCCCAGTGCGCCTGTACCTGCGCCGGCCGGCGGCATTTGCGGCAGCTGCGGCATTCCCATCATCGTAGGCATGCCTCCCATCCCCATCATTGGCGGGATTGTCGCGTTCAGCGTCGTCGTCGTAGGAGCATTCACGCTAGCGCCAGGGAATGGTGCTGGCGTTGCTGCGCTGAAGCCGTAGGAATAGCCGTAGCCTTGCGATGCTGGACTTACTGCGTTGTGGTAAGACATTGTTAATTCCTCGCTTTTCATTAAGTATTGATGAATACGAATGGACAATTAGCTTCATACACGTGTGGGCAATCGTCGCCGGATGGGACGAAGAAGCAGTATGATTTGGAACGCCCCGAGTTGTGCTGGTTATACCAGGTGGCGGGACAGTTGCCGCCGAGGTTTCTTTCACCTTCAGCCTCAGCACGCATGAGCCGGGCCAGCATCCTGATCATAGGCGATCGCTTTGATGACTGCCATGCTGCTAAATCGCTCACTCCTTCTGGGCTATCAACTACATACCCATCGTATGCGGGAGCGCTGGAATGGTGACTCGACGCGAAAGCAACAAGAAATTGCGCGGTGTTCGACAAATTGCCATTGGAACGTGTCAAATTATTGAACAGCAGGGACGAACATTGTCAATGCTATTATTTTTCTGTATGATTAGTACGATTCGCCAAGGTATGCCGACAACGGCTGCCTGCTGCAATGGAACGGGAGGCTTTCTTGTGTGGAAGGATTGGAT
This sequence comes from Paenibacillus sp. CCS19, assembly GCF_033239625.1. NCBI lineage: Bacteria > Bacillati > Bacillota > Bacilli > Caryophanales > Paenibacillaceae > Paenibacillus > Paenibacillus sp. CCS19. The sequence continues at coordinate 30,054 of NZ_BTCK01000018.1, read as the reverse complement.
AGAGCTAACAAAGCCGAATCTGCTGCGGCTTAACGTATTTGCTGCTTTCGGCGGTTTCTGGGTTGCTTCAAAATGGCATTTTGATTGGTGGACTTTGCTGTACATGCTGATCGGCACGACGCTGGTTATGGCCTGCGCTACCGTGATTAATAACTATTGGGACCGTGAACTTGATAAGAAAATGACGCGTACCCAGCATCGCGCGCTGCCTAATGGCCGTCTTAATCCGAATGCAGTATTGGTATATGGTATTATTCTTGGGGTGCTTGGCTTGACTGTCCTGTTCACATTAGTGAACACGACTTGCGGAATATTGGGGATTATCGGGATGTTCGCCTATATCGTCATTTATACGATGTGGCTGAAGCGCACTTCGACATGGAGTACCTCGATCGGCGGGATCTCCGGCGCAATGCCGCCAGTAATCGGTTACTGCGCGGTTACGGACTCGATCGATATGGGGGCATGGATCTTATTTGCTTGGCTGTTCTTGTGGCAGCCTGCGCATTTCTGGTCGCTGGCGATTCGCCGGGTTGAAGAGTATCGCGCTGCGGGATTCCCGCTGCTGCCGGTCGTCAAGGGGATTGAACGGACGAAGCTGCAGATGATTCCGTATATCGCATTGCTCATTCCGACAGGCATTCTGCTGTACGCGTATGATTATGTAGGGATCGCCTTCTTGATCATTTCGACGCTGCTGAGCACGGGATGGCTCGTTCAGACGCTGATGGGCTTGCGCGCAGCGAATTTGGACAAGTGGGCGAAGACGAATTTCCTTATTTCAGTCAATTATTTAATGATTATCTTTATCGTAATGATGGTGGATACCGCGCATATCGGTTAGATCGGGAGAGTTAGGAGAGGTCGGGCGATGCAGTTTCTGTTGAAACATTCCTTCAAGCTTGCCATCGGGTCGCTAGTTGTACTCATGGGGATTTATTTGTATTTGACTTATGGAGGTTCGGAATCTACGCCGAAGCTTCCGAATATGCAAGCTGCACCTGAGTTTACGCTGCAGGATGCCGTTAACGGCGGAGATGTGAATTTCTCGGATTCGAACGGCAAAGTTCGTCTCATCTACTTCTATTGGGCGAACTGCCCGGACGTCTGCCCGCCAACGACGCAGCTCATGTCGCAAGTGCAGGACAAGCTCATTGCGGATAAGAAATTCGGCTCGGATGTTGAGCTAATGTCCATTACGTTCGATCCGGTGCGCGATACGCCAGAGGCTATCAAAAAGTATTCGGAGAAGTTCCATGCGGACTATACCGGCTGGAAGTTCCTGCGGGGCGACGAGAAGTATACAGCAGATCTCATACCGCAATTCAAAGGGATGATGTTGTTCAAGGATGAGAAAACGAATGAGTTCTCTCACCTGGATCTGCTCATTCTTGTTGACCGAGACGGCAATGTACGCAAATATATCGACGGCGCGCATGAGGAAACGATGTCCGCTGATTCGATTATGAAAGATATTGAATCGGTTATGTAATTAGCGCAAGCCGCTTCGCCGAATTGGTGAAGCGGCTTTTTACTGTCCTGTCACGCTAGTCGAAATCCTCTTTGCTGAACGGAATCGAGCTTGGATCAGGGTATACAATGTAGGGGTCGAGACCTGCCTTCTCCAATTGTTCGATCAAGTAAGACTCCGGCGTACTCTCAACACCGGGATAGCCTCGGCGCGTATATAGATGCTCGGCGTCGGGGAATAGATCACGGAGCAGTCCCCGAATGCGCCTGCCAGAAGAATCGTTATCCATGAACAAATAAACCTGTCGGTCGCCAACCTGCTTGCGCAGCGTCTCCAGCTGACTGCTGCCTGGCGTTCCATATGTACAGAACACGGGAACCTCTTCCTGAAGAACGCGCCGCAGCCGGCTTCGATCGTTCTTGCCTTCTACAATAATGGCGATATCCATGCGCGAAGCACCTCCAGCGGCGTTAGTTGCATCTATTGTAACCGTGCGGCGCCGACAATTCCACAGAAGCAGACATCGTTATCCCGCATCACCCAAAAACAGCCCGCTGCAGCGCAGCGAGCTGTTTGAAGGACTGTTATTAGTGATTAGCAGAAACAGCCGGAGAACACGATCACGAGGAGAATGAACAGTACGAGAATTACACCAGTGGACGTCCAGAGACCGCCAACGTGGCCGCAGCCTTTGTGAGCTGGATCAACATAGTTCATTTATATTGTCACCCCTTTACTGTTCATGAGAGTCACTTGCGCCTGCCATTACGTTTGTCACTCCGTAACGACTGTCATCTCGTGACACAATGTATCTTATGTCGGAGGGGTGGTTGTGCCTTGTGCGAATACCCAGATTTACGAAAAATGGGTTCTAGCTGAGATGCGTCGCGGACCATGGAACGGCAAAATTGCTGCTGCGACCATCAGTACGACGAAGGCGATGAAGTAAGGCGACATGCGGTCGCGCAGAACGCCTGCAGCCATCGGTCCGAGGAAAGCGCCGACCGAATAAGCGATAGATAGCAGCGAGAATGTTCGTCCGTACTTCTTGCCGCCGCTAAGATCAATAAGGAGCGTTGGGACGGCGGGCCATATAACCCCTTTCACCATGCCGAGCATAAACAGCATGCCTGCCAGCGGGATAGGGACGCCGACGGCAAGCGCGAAATAAACGACAGCCAGCAATACAGACCCCCACAAGGTGCGAAGGTAAGGCGAATATTTGTTCAGGAACAGCATGCTCAGTGTAACGAGGGCGCCGAAGCTGACGACGGAGAACAGCAGGCCGGTTGCCATGATGGAGTGTCCCCCATGCTGATCGGCCATTAGGGGCAGCTCGAATGACAGAATGCCTTGCGCGCAGCTGGTGGCGATCGGCAGCGCATAGACGAGCCATGGCAGCGGGCGGTCTTCCTCCAACGATTCGTTCAGGTCGGGAGAAGTAGAAACGATCTCGGTCTGAAGCTTGCCTGCATCCTGCTTCGCCATTTTGATTGGCATCGGCGTTGACGTCAGCTTGCGCTCGTGAATGAACAGAAGCGCACAGATAGCTGTAGCGATGAGCAGCCAGCCCAGCCATTCGAATGCGCGCGTAAAGCCGATCTGAGCAACGAGCAGCGCGCCTGCCGCAGGAGAGAAGACGGAGGCGAATGTGTGAACGAGTCCGTTGCCTGCCATCAGCTTGCCTTGCTGAATGCGGTCTGTTGCAATACGAGCCAGGAGCGCCATACAGGCAGGCGACAGGAAAGCGAGCACGAAGCCGCTCACGGAGCGAAGCGCCAACAGCTGCCAAGGATTAGCGACATGGGCTTGCAGCAGCAGAACGACACCTGCCAGCAGCAGGCTCAGTACAATAAACAGCCGGCTCCCGAACCGATCGACGCCAACGCCGGCGATCAAGTTGCCAGGCAGGTGGGTAATGGAGTAAATGCCCATCATTAATCCGATGAACGACGGGGCTGCTCCGAGAGAGACGGCGAACGGCGTAAGAATCGGATATTGCGCATGAAGGTCAAAGAAAGCGATAAATAAAAACAAGTAAAGCCACACAGCGGTCTTCACAGCAGCCAAGCCCTCCTTCGTTAAAAGTCTGCTCTATGTACTTGTACGCGGCGCATGGACAGGATATGCCGCCTGTCCGCCTCGCAAAGCGTCGGGCTTCCGTTTACCGACCGCCATTCCTCGGTTATAATGGATAATAGTTCTGATCGTGTTCGATGCTTCTTGATCAAAAGCGGTCTTTGAAATGTAAGAGAATGCGCCGTATAATAAGGGGGATATCTTCTAGATGGATTTCGTCTATGACACAGAGACGTGGAAAACATTTTTCGAGGACAATTGGCTGATTCTTGCGCTCGCGCTTGTCGCCTTGTTCGTTATTATTGGAATTGTGCGCACCGTCGTGAAATGGGCGCTCGTTGCGATTATCGTCATCGGAGTTATTGCATACAGCGGTTACTCGCTCGAAGATGTGAAGTCGATTGGCGGTAAAGTGGCAGACAGCGTGAAGCAGGAAGCGATCTCGGCTATGGCAGGCGAGGCGTCGGAAGCGACGTATACGAAGAATGGCGATGGCTCCTTTACCGTGAAGACGGACAATTTGGAGCTGACAGGCAAGCCCAATGCCGATGAGGTGGAAGTCAAGTTCCGCGGCACGAAGATCGGCAGTTGGAAGATCGACGATACGATCCGGACATTGATCGATACAGCCAAGAGCAACAGTTAGGTAATCCTGCATTAGGCTGTGGCTGCCGATAGGGTATAAAGATGGCAGTCAAGCGGATCGTGTTGCAGCTAGAGGAGCGGATCATATGGCATCCTGGATACATGCAATAACGACGTTCGAGCCAGTGGCGCTGATCATTATGGCGCTGCTGCTCGTTTCGCTTGTGCAAGGGCTGGTCAAAGGCGCATCGGGCTCCGCGAAGCGCCTTTTCTTTTTTGTATGGGACGGCGTTCTCATGCTATTATCCTTCTTCGCGGCATGGAAGACCGCAGCCCTGCTCTCTCCTGTGATTGCGAAGCTGCTTGCAGGCGTTCATCCTCCCGAGAAGGAGGTAGGCTCGCTTGTTCAGTTATGGTATACATTCGTGACGAGCTTAAGCGACTTCGCTCTATTCCGTTATGGCGTTCTCATGCTGCTGCTGTACGGCGTCTTCCGGCTTGCCGCTGCCCGTCTGGCGTCGCCGCTCGAGCGGCGGGTCGAACGGCTTGGAGGACGGCGTTCCAGAGGAATGGACGGCCGTGCGGTCCTTGACTTTGATGAAGGTCGTCGTCTGCTTCCCGGAGGCAGAATGGCAAGCCGCGCTGTCGGCGGCATTATTGGCGCGGTACATGGCGCCGTCCGGTCGCTGCTATTAATCGCTGCGCTATTCGTGTACGCGACGCTGTCCCCCAGCGGTCCGTTCACGGAGCACATTCGATCGTCAGACGTGTATAGCGAAGCATCCGCGCAGCTGCTGGAGCCAGTGGCGGGGCAATTGCTAGCGGATCGGGGACCGGTCCTGACCGAAGCGGTCGGCGATGAGCTGCAGCGGATCATTCAGCGCAAGTACGAGATCAAAGACTATGCGATACCGGATAATATCGCGGAGGCATCGCTTGCCGTCACGAAGAATGCAACGACCGATGAAGAGAAGGCAAGGGCCCTATATCGCTGGGTCGGTACGCGTATTGCATATGATTGGGATAAGGCGCGTAACTATGAGGAACATGGCATATGGAAGGAGCAGACGCCGGCGGATACCTTCCGGACGAGACTTGGCGTTTGCATCGATGTGTCCCGTCTGTATGCGGTAATGGCTCGGGCGACAGGGCTTGAAGTGCGTGTTGTAACTGGCATGGGCGGCACTACCGCTAGCGGCTTCGGACCGCATGCATGGAACGAAGTTAGAATTGCGGGTCCTGAGGGTAATGCTATATGGGTGCCGCTGGATGCGACTTGGGCGATGTCGGGCGATTGGTTTAATCCGCCAGGGTTCGAGAGCACGCATATCCCATCGGTTTGATAACCGCTTAGGGCAACTTATGAAGCTCTACCCACGTTGTAAAGATTGATCGTTATAATCCTGATACGGTTCAGCCGTCTATCGGGAGAGGAAGGAGAAGCTACGGCACATGCAGGACGATCCACAAAAACGCGAAATTGTGAACAGGCGGCATTTTTCGTTCCGGCTGAACGCGTACTTTTTTGTTATTTTTCTTTTGTTCAGCGTACTTATTATACGGCTTGCCATTCTGCAATTCGTAGAAGGTCCTGGGCTTAAAGCGGAGGAGAACAACATCGGCTCGCAGAAGGTGATGATTCCGCCGATTCGAGGCGACATTCTCGATTCGACGGGCTATCCGATCGCGTATTCGACATCGACGCAATCGCTCTACTTCAAGCTCGATCCGGATATTCGGAAGAAGCTGCCGAAGGACTCCACCGCGAAGGAGCAGCAAGCGGTCATCGAAGAGCGGATGCGCCCGTTCGCCGAGCAGCTCGCTTCGATATTCGCTGAATACGGCGACCCTGCTAAGCAGATGACGGCGGACGATGTCATTCGCCAGCTCGACCTCGGGTTTAAGAAGAACACGATCTCGACGCCGCGTCGAATCAAGACGGACCTGACGAACGATGAAATCGCTTATTTCATGGAAAATCGCGATCTGTTTGATGGCATCGATATCGTCGAAGAAAGCGTTCGGCATTATGACAATAGCACCATCGCCGTTCAGTTGGTCGGTTATTTGAAGAAATTCAATTCCGCCGTTAATACGAAAGGTTTGGATTTCTATAAGGATAAGAAAGAGAATACGACGGATCCGAAGCTCAAATATCTGGACCAAGAAGATGTCGGCATGGACGGCATCGAGCTGATGTATCAAGATGTATTGCGCGGCAAGAACGGGCTTAAGATTTATCCGATCAATGCACTCAGCAAAATCATCGGACCGCCGACGATTACGAACCCTGAGAAGGGCGACGATCTGTATCTGACGATCAACAAGAATGTGCAGCTGCGGACGGAAGATGCAATTACGAATCATCTTGCGTATCTGAAGACAAGTCCGGACATTCTGAAGGTGAATCAGAAGCCGAAAACCGGCTATGCGGTTGCGATGGAAGTCAAGACGGGCAAAGTCATCGCAATGGCGAGCATGCCGGATTACAATACGAACGTCTGGTCCGGCGGCAGCATTAGCCAAGAAGATTATGACAACATCGAATATTATTTGAAGAACGGAACGATTCGTGACGTGCTCGCGCCATACGAGGATGAGAAGGAAGCGGGCAAACATGCGCCGTCGATGGTCATGCTCGGTTCGACGCAGAAGCCGCTCTCCATTCTGGTCGGCTTGAACGAGAAGCTGTTCACGACATCAACGACGTATCCCGACACCGGTACATTCACCTTCGGTAAGAAGAACAGTCAGGTCGTTATTCGGAACGCATTGAACCATGCTTACGGTACACTCGACCCGGCTCATGCCATCGGCAAATCGTCCAACCCATTCATGGCGGCGATGGTCGGTGACCGCATGTATCGCAAGTATACCGGTCTCGATGGCGTAAACAAGTGGGACGCCTACATGAAGGAATTCGGTCTTGGCATCAAGACCGGCAGCGATCTGCCGTTCGAGAACGAAGGCATCATCGAGTATTACCACGAAGCAGAGACTGCAAGCACGCAGTCCGCACTTATTCGTGCTTCCTTCGGTCAACAGGCTCGTTACACGGTGCTGCAGCTTGCGCAATATACAGCCACGCTGGCCAGCCGCGGCAAGCGGATGAAGCCGCAGTTCGTCGATAAGATCGTCGATTCCGATGGTCATGTCGTTCAGAGCATTGAGCCGGAAGTGCTGAATACGGTCGACTTCCCGGAAGAGTACTGGGAAGAGGTTGAACAAGGCATGCGGCTCGTTAACGTGAGTGCAGCATTCTCTGGCGTTAACTACACGTATGCAAGTAAGACGGGTACATCGCAGCAATCCGTCGGGGGCAAAATCGTCGATAACGCGGTGTTCATCGCTTATGCGCCAGCCGTTAATCCGGTGCTGGCTGTCGCAGTCGTCGTACCAGAGGGCGGCTTCGGCGCCAAAGGCGCTGCGCCGATCGCCCGCCAAATTTTCGACGCGTATGACGATGAGATCGGTTTGAACGGGACGCCTCGCAAGGCGAGCTCCTCTAACAATTCGACATCTGGCGTAACGAACGGAACCCAGCAGTCGCCGACAGGCGGCGCACCCGTAACGGGCGGTACGACAGACGAGGACGCGAACGTCGATTAATTAATCTCATGTAAACATGTATATCAACATCAATAAGGCTCTTCCAGCTGTTATGTCCTACGATCGGGGCAGGCTGGGAGGGCCTTTTGTCGTGAATTTTCAGTTTGCATTAATAGACAATGCGTTTATTGGAATGATAGGATAGTCTTGATAGATTAATAGGAGAGCTGGAGGAACGAATTAGTGAAACAGCATTTTGCAAAATGGGTAGTTGCCTCGACGCTGGCAGCATCGGTTGCCATTGCACCACTCACGAGCGGCGGAGCGCTGACGGCGCACGCAGCAACGAATCAGGCAGCATCCGTTCAGTCGGACATTGCCGTTTACCTCGACGGTAAGAAGCTTGCGCTCTCGCAAACCCCGTATATACATAATGGGGTCACGTTCGTACCTATGTCAGCTATTTTCAAAGCATTGGATGCCAGTGTGACTTACGAGCCAAGCACGAAGACGATCATCTCCCGCAAGGGCATGACGACGATTTCTTTGAAGGTCGGTTCCAGCACGGCAACGGTAAACGGGAAGAACATGAAGCTCGCAGCGCCTGCTGAATTGGTCAAAGGCACGACTTATGTACCGCTGCGATTCGTTGGCGAAGCATTAGGGGCAGAAGTCGCTTGGAAAGCTGCTGAGCGGAAAGTCGTGATTACCTCCTATGAAGCGCTTATGGAGCAAGAACAGCAGCAGTGGGAGCAGGAGCGCGCAAGTCAGATTCTGACGACAACGCAGAACGTTGCGCTCAATGATGAGAAGGTCGTTATGATTCAGACGGATCTTGGACAAGGCAGCGGCGTTATTATCGGTTCGAACGAGATCTTGACGAACTACCATGTTATGTATGAGGCTTCATCTGCTAAGGCTTATGACGTTGATGGACGCACGTTCGAGATCGAAGGGGTTGTTGCGAGCAATGAATCGGATGACCTCGTCATCGTCAAGACGAAGAAGCCGCTGGGCATCGAACCAGTCTCGTTCGCAAGTCCATACGATATCAGTAAAGGGGACGCGGTTGTTGCGATCGGCAGCCCGCTCGGTGTGCAGAACACGGCGACCGACGGTATTGTCAGCAACATCACCGAAGAAGGAGAAACTACATACATCCAGATCAGTGCACCGATTGATCACGGCAGCTCCGGCGGCGGCTTGTTCAATCAGTATGGCGAGCTTATCGGCATTAACACGCTAGGGTACGACGATGTGAATATGGACATCAACTTTGCGGTTTCGATTTCCGATGTGCTTGATCTTCTCGTCGACTATATTGCTAAACCGGATCAGACGCCGAAATTCATTCCTTCCAAGCTGCCTGAATCGCTGAAGGACTTGTCGACGGAACAACTCGCGGCCTTCATGAAGAAGAATTTCGTGCAGATCGATACGACTGCCGATATGGCTGCGACATTGACGGATTGGACAGTCAAGCGCGATGACAAAGGATGGCTTGTATTCGAAGCGAACATTGACCCGATTTTCTACTCCCTTTATGGTGAGAAAACGAAGGATCAACTAGGACTGTGGGCGTTCAACACCGGTTATGAACTTCGCAAGCGTCTTGCCGATGAAACCATTCGCATTGTCATCAACTTCGACCGTGTCTATGATTTTGAGCCGCAGGGCTACGATCAAGGCGAAGTAACATCGCTTGGCGACGGCAAATGGCGTCTGCACTACACCGTTCTCGACTATCAAGGCAAGACATCCGCGGTCGTTAAGCTGCGCTAACAGCATTTTTCAATCTCTTAAGTACTCATTTCCTTCTTTCATACAGAATGAAGAGCCCTCTGCCGGCAGTTGCTGGCAGAGGGCTCTTCTTGCTTATGTGGTATGTCTGGCAATTAACTTGGAGTCACCTGCTTGTAATAAGGTTAGAATATTGGATCGTTTGGGTAATATTGCATGGTTGCATATGGATGTAGTGGAAACATATCGGATCAAGAGCGCGTTTAAGTAAGGAGAGTTCCACAGGACCTGGAAGTTAATTGGAAGAAGGAGGAGAATCGACAAACGCATGCAGGACGATCCGCAGAAACGCAAGATTGTGAACCGGAGGCACTTCTCGTTCCGGTTAAATGCTTATTTTTTTATTGTTTTTCTTATGTTCAGCGTGCTTATTATACGGCTTGCCATTCTGCAATTCGTAGAAGGTCCTTCGCTTAAGGCAGAGGAGATCAAAATTCGCTCGCAGAGGGTCACGATTGCGCCGATCCGCGGCAACATTCTAGATTCGACGGGACATCCGATCGCGTACTCGACATCGACACAATCACTCTACTACAAGCTCGATCCTGACATTCGCAAGAATCTGCCTAAGGGATCGACCGCGAAGGAGCAGAAGGTCATTATCGAGGAAAGGATGCGTCCGTTCGCCAATCAGCTTGCATCGATATTCGTGAAATACGGCAATCCTGCCGAGCAGATGACGGCCGATGATGTCATCCGTCAGCTCGACCTTGGATTTAAGAAGAATACAATTTCGACGCCGCGGAGAATAAAGACGGATTTGACGAACGATGAGATTGCCTATTTCATGGAAAATCGCGATCTATTCGATGGCATCGACATCGTTGAAGAGAGCGTGCGCCGTTATGACAATAGCTCTATTGCTGTTCAGTTGGTCGGATACTTGAAGAAATTCAACTCAGCCGTTAATACGAAAGGACTTAATTTCTATAAGGATAAGAAGGAGAATACGACGGATCCCAAGTTAACCTATCTTGATCAAGAAGATGTTGGCTTGGACGGCATCGAGCTGATGTACCAGGATGTGCTGCGTGGCAAGAACGGCCTTAAGATTTATCCGATCAACGCGCTCAGCAAGATCATCGGCCCGCCGACGATCACGAATCCGGAGAAGGGCGACGATCTGTATCTGACGATAAACAAGAACGTTCAGCTGCGGACGGAGGATGCGATTACGCGACATCTTGCTTATTTGAAAACAAGTCCAGACATTCTGAAGGCGAACCAGAAACCGAAGACCGGTTATGCGGTAGCGATGGAAGTAAACACGGGCAAGGTTGTGGCGATGGCGAGCATGCCGGATTATAACCCGAATGTTTGGTCCGGAGGCAGCATCAGTCAAGAAGATCTGGATAACAGCGAATATTATTTGATAAACGGAACGATCCGAGACGTACTTGCCCCTTACGAGGATGAGAAGGAAGCAGGCAAACATGCGCCGTCGATGGTCATGCTCGGTTCGACGCAGAAGCCGCTCTCCGTTCTGGTCGGCTTGAACGAGGGACTGTTCACGACTACGTCGACGTATCTAGATTCAGGTACGTTCACCTTTGGTAAGAAGGGCAGCGAAGTCCCAATCCAAAACGCTCTGAAACACGCTTATGGCAACCTTGATCCGGCGCATGCAATCGGCAAATCGTCCAACCCTTTCATGGCGGCGATGGTTGGAGACCGATTGTATAGCAAATATAGAGGTATCGCCGGTCTAGACAAGTGGGACGCCTATATGAAGCAGTTCGGTCTTGGCGTCAAGACGGGCAGCGATCTGCCATTTGAGAAGGAAGGCGTTATCGATTATTACCATGAAGCAGAGACGGCAAGCATACAGTCGGCGCTCATTCGTGCTTCTTTCGGTCAGCAGGCGCGATACACCGTGCTTCAGCTTGCGCAATATACAGCTACGCTGGCGAGCCGCGGCAAGCGCATGAAACCTCAGTTTGTCGAGAAGATCGTCGACTCGGACGGTCATACGGTCCAGACGATGCAGCCGGAGGTGCTCAATACGGTCGACTTCCCAGCGCAATATTGGGAAGAGGTCGAGCAAGGCATGCGTCTCGTTAACGTAAGCGAGGCATTCGCAGGCGTTAACTACACGTATGCGAGCAAGACGGGCACATCGCAGCAATCCGTCGGCGGCCGCATCGTCGATAACGCGGTGTTTATCGCTTATGCGCCAGCCGTTAATCCGGTGCTGGCTGTCGCAGTAGTTGTGCCAGAGGGCGGTTTTGGTGCCAAAGGCGCCGCGCCGATCGCCCGCCAAATTTTCGATGCGTATGATGATGAACTTGGGTTGTCAGGTACGCCCCGTAAGCAATAACACGCAAGAGCCCTCTGCCTGCATGCGCTGGCAGAGGGCTTTGTGTGGTCCGTTCGGCAGGTATGGTAGGCGGATCCTTCTCTAAGAGATGCGGGTCCGGAAGCCGAACAAGCTGAGGAACGTCTTCTTCGAAGACGGGTGACGTTGTGAGCGAGGCGTGAAGAACGGAGAAGACATGGCTGCTGATGTGCTAGGTTGAACAGCTGCAGGAAGAGCAGCGGCCGGCGCAGCTTCTGCCTCAGCCGACGCTAGACTAACTGCAGCGAAGCTGTCCGGATCAAACGGGTTCGCGCCTTCGCCCGGATCGAGTCCGTCCTCTGCTTCGGTTTCCGAGCTTGTGAAGCCCATCACCTCTTGCGCCAACGACATGAGATAAGAAGGCTGCGACTCCAGCTTGCTTGGCTTCGCGTGCAGAGGAATCGCGTCGATGTCGAAGACGAGGACATCATTATCGGTTTGGGCCTGGCTGTGCATGGCCGGTTCTTCGACTTCGGCGGAATCGAAGCTGACGATCTCGGCGGAAGCCGTCGGGGCGATATCGTCATTAACGATTGCGATTGCAGCAGCGACTGCGGGTTCGTCGGCTGCCGGAACCTCTTCATCCATCTGTGAAATGGCTTCTTCGGGGACAGGTGTGCTCGCCATATCAGCGACTGTCTCTGCAAGCTCGTAGGAGGGGGCATCAGCGGTATCCGGTGATGCGGACATAGGAGGTATTTCAACGTTAAAAGCTTGTCCATGTTCATGCGCATGCGCGGACAATGCCGCATCCGCGAAAGCAACGCGATCATGGCGTGCAGCAGCAGCTTTCGCGCGAGCGATCGTTCTCGCAGCATCCGCTTCCAGCTGTGCGCGGGTTGCTTGTACTTCGATCATATAGTGCTCGAATTCATCAAGCCTTGCATTAAGACGTTCGCTGCACTGTTTCAACTCTTGAATCATTCCATATAGGAGCTTCATTGATAACTTGGGCGTACCATCGGCTTGTTCTTTCTTTTCTTCTTTATGATCATACCACTCCGGCACCAGCGGCTCTTTCTCCGTCCATACGCGTTCCATTACGGCAAGGCCTCCTTCAGCGTGATTCGGCACGCGGTCTTGCGTTGCGCACCTAGAGCTTGTCTCTATCGTAGCGCAATCGACAAGGATAAGCTGTCGAACAGCGCTGTCGGCTGATCGGAACATTTGCGGCACAGTGTGGCAATTCGCGGATACAGTTCTAATTCACGCACGAAAAATGGTACAATAGAGCGTGATTAACCATTTGCTAACGTTTAGAGAGGGTTTGACTGCTATGAAAGTCGTTCTGGCAACATTGAATGCCAAATATATACACACGTCGCTCGCGCTTCGCTGCCTGAAGGCGTTCGCGGAGAAAGATTTTCCGAATATCGATATTGCGGAGTATACAATCAAAGATCCGGCGATGAACATCGTGTCGGATATATTCGCGCGTCGTCCGGACGTCGTCGGCTTCTCCTGCTATATTTGGAACATTGAAGAGACGATTGTCGTCATTGATATGCTGCGCAAAATCATGCCCGAAGTTACGATCGTCCTCGGCGGGCCGGAAGTTAGTTACGATACGGAGTTCTGGATGGAGCGCATTCCGCAGGTCGATCATATCGTCGTTGGCGAAGGCGAGGAAACATTCCATCACCTGCTGCAAGAGCTGCAGGGGGATCGCAAGTTCCATCTCGTGTTCGGTGTCTCCTACCGTAAAGTTCGTAATGGCGTGAGTGAAATTCTCGTGAATCCCGGCCGGCCGAAGCTTGATCTTGCGACGCTGCCATCGCCATATCGGTTCAAGGAAGACCTGCCGACGCTTGGCAATCGCGTCGTCTACTTCGAGACGAGCCGCGGCTGTCCGTTCAGCTGCCAGTTCTGTCTCTCGAGCATCGAGGTCGGCGTACGCTACTTCGACATTGAGCGGACGAAGGCGGATATTTTGTTCTTGATCGACCAAGGCGCGAAGCTGATCAAGTTCGTCGACCGGACGTTCAACATTAAGCGCGACTATGCGCTGGAGATGTTCAAATTCTTGATCGAGAATCATCAAGGCTGCGTATTCCAGTTCGAGATTACAGCGGACATTATGCGTCCGGAAGTGCTCGATTATTTGGCGGAGCATGCGCCTCCGGGCATTTTCCGCTTCGAGATCGGGGTTCAATCGACGAATGATGTGACGAACGAAGCGGTTAAGCGTCGCCAGAACTTCACGAAGCTGACGCGCACGGTGACGAAGGTGAAGGATTCGGGCAAGATCGATCAGCATCTCGACTTGATCGCCGGTCTGCCGCATGAAGATTACGACACGTTCCGCAAGACGTTCAACGATGTATTCGCGCTTCGTCCCGAAGAGCTCCAGCTTGGCTTTCTGAAGATGCTTCGCGGTACGGGCATGCGGATCGATGCGGAGAAACACGGCTATATCTATATGGACCGCGCGCCATACGAAATTCTTGGCAACGACCTGCTGCCCTTCTCGGACATCGTCCGCATTAAGCGTGTCGAGGATGTATTGGAGAAGTATTGGAACGCGCATCGGATGGATCATACGCTGCTGCATCTCGTTGAACATGTCTTCCCGTCCCCGTTCGATTTCTTCCAGTCGTTCGGCGACTATTGGGAGGAGCGGGGCTGGCAGCGGATCGGCCATCAGCTGGAGGATCTGTTCTCGCGGCTATGGGCGTTCCTGAACGATCGAGGCGTCGAAGCTTCGGAAGGCCGTCTTGATCTGAACGTGACGCTCGGCTTGATGAAGCTCGACTATTTCATGCAGCATAAGTTCAAGCCGCGCAAAGTATGGTGGGACTTCGCCATGGACAAAACGGAGTGGAGCGGCTGGATGAGACGGCTCACAGAGCGGCCTGAGGACGTGTCCGGCGGATTCGCATCGCTCGGATTCGCGGACAAGGAGCTGCAGAAGCATGCGGTAATCGACCGCGTCCCATTCGATCTGGAGCGTTACTTGGCGGATAACGAGATCGACACGAATGCGGAATCGCTTGTCGTTATGATCTACCAAGGCGACACTTCTGCCGGCAAGCCTTATGCGCTGCGGATTACGCACGACATGCTGGTATAAAGATAACGAAAGAAGCGGCTCGGGACTCATCGTCTCGTGCCGCTTTTTTGCTTACATCTCCGTCTCAATATGCGCCATCACCGAATCGATAAATTGACTGATCCGATTGTAGTTCGGATCATTCGAATCGATCTGATCTTGAGCCGAATAGTTAGCCGAAATCTCATCGATTAATGCGAGGTATTGTTTAGCCATCTGGCCTGTGAATGTAGACGCGCTGGAAGTTGCAGTTTGCTTCAACACTGCCTTAACGTCGGATTTAAGCTGGAAACCGTTCTCGAACACGCTGGTGTTGCTGGACCCGTTCAACATAACGACCAGGTTACGCTGCAGCATCCCTTTGACGTTCATATGCCGCGGGGAATCTGGATAGGTATCCAAATAGGTCTCCGCAGCCAATGTCCGCTTGCTTAGTTCTTCCCATGGAATGGAGACGGCGGCATCCTTCATCGATGGGTCGTCCGATTCTTCGGCCATTAATTTCAAATAGTCACGCATCGCTTCGCTTAGATATGGGGCGTAGTCTAAGAGCGCGCGATAATCAACAATGGGGTATACAATCCCTTCGCTTTCAACGAGCCGATATTTGCCTGCTATTGCATCAGCGACCAACGTATGCGCCGGCTCTGGAAGGTTCGCAAGATCCTCCTCGCTTATCGGTCCTGCCAGCTGTTCGAGACTTGAGAAGTAAGGCTCTGCTATGAATTGTTCAGCGAATTGTTGATCATGGTCCCGGTAAAATGATTCGAGTTCAATGAACAATTGATCGGCTTGTGCAGGCTCTAGTGCAGGAAGCTGCGCCTCTAAGATTGCAATGGCTTCCTTTGCTGAGGCAGCCGCAGCGATGGATTGTGCGGACGGTTCCGTGGGTTCTGCAACTGGAGCAGCTGGTTGTGTGGGCGGAACGTCCGAATCCGATTGTTTATTCGTCTCCTCGGTATTGACCGGTGTTTGCTCTTCTGTCGTGGTGGGGACTGTTTCATTACTGCTTGATGTACAGGCAGTCAATAGCAGGAGCAGGGAGAAGCTTAATAAGACTTCTAAGCGAAACTTGAATAACGATCTAATCATAAGACGTGAGATCCACCTCTCATTCGAATTCTTCTGTCGTCTCCTCGCTGTTCAGCTCGATTTCTTTGCTGAGCGATCGTTTGAGCAGGACGGCAAGGCCGAAGAAGAAGAGGACGAACGAGCTGAGCGCGAGCGCCTCTCTTAGCATGATAGACGGAATCATGCCGCCGATTGTTTCACGCAGCATAATGATCGCATGGGTGAACGGCATGAATGGGCTGACGATCTGGAAGAAGCGGGACGTCATGCTGACCGGAAACGTAACGCCCGAGCTCGACATTTGGAGCACGAGAAATAACATGGCCAGCCCGCTGCCTACATTGCCGAAGATCGAGCGCAGCGTATACGTAATGACGACGAATACGATGCCGATGAACAAGCCAGTTAATACGAACCAGAGCTTGTTGGCCGCATGGACATGCAGCAGGAACAACACACCGAGTGTTGCGATGATTGCCTGCCCGAGGCCAACGGATAAGAAGGTGAGCAACCGTCCGAAGTAAACCTGATAGCTCTTGAATTTGTGATCAGGATTGCGTACGTTTACCGGCAGCGCCGTGATGAGTATCGTACCGCCGACCCATAATGCCAACATCGTATAGAGCGGCGTCATCGCCGTACCATAGTTTTCAATAGGGAAAATACGCACGGTTTCCAAATGAACGGGATCGGCGAGAAATTGGCTGCCCTTCGAAGGATCATGCATCAGATAGCTGATCAGCTCGTTCAAGTCGGTGCTTCCCTGCAGGGTGCGAATCTTGTTAGCGGCTTCTCGAACCTTGTGTTCGAATCCGGGAAGGTCATTCCGAGCCAGATCGGACGCCTTATGGATGGCCTCCTCCATGGCGGGAAGCTTCTCCTGCAGCAGGGTGGTTGCGGTCTTGATATCGGCCTCCACGCCCGGCAGGTCATTACGGACGAAGTTGGCCGCTTTATGAACGCGCTGCTCGATCGATGGCCAATCGGTGTTGAGCTTATCCATGACGGTCAACGCCTCATCCACTTTCACCTTCAAGCCGGTGCGGGTTTCCTTCAGACTGGTGCGAAATGCTGCGAGCTCGTCCAAGAGCTGCGTCAGCTTCTGGATCTGACCAACAATTGCGTTATCAACTTGAGCGGCGTTGTTCGTTCGTGTCTCTGCGATCGTCTTCTCCGCTTCTTCAATAACCTTCCTTACATTGTCCTCGATAGAAGTCAGTTTGTCCTCCATGTCGGATAAAGCTGTCGGAATGCTCTGCAGGCTGCTTACTTTATCCCGAAGGGCGTTAATATTGTCCATTGCCGTCTTGATCTTCGGCAACTCCGTCTCCAGCTTCACAATCGCATCGCCGGCTTTGTCGAGGTCTGGAAAATGCTGCTGCAGCGCAACGACTTTGTCGACCTTCTGCTTGATCGCCGGCAGCTTGGCTTCCAATGCAATTGCGCCTTGGCCGAGCGCTTCGATCTGCGGCAGCGCCTTTTCTAGTTCAAGAATGCCGTTCTCTACTTTATGAATCGTCGGCAGCTCTTTCTGAAGCTCGATTCCGGCTGTGCGGAAGGCGGTAAGCACAGCGTCTCCGACCGTCTGGGTGAACGACTTGCTGATCTGGTCCGTTATGCCAGCCGCCCCTGAGCCCGTAATCTTGGGCGCGAGCGCATTTACTTTTTCGTTAATCGCGTATGTAATCGTGGGCTGCTCGGGTTCTGCTTCCAAGATGCTTGTAAGCTTCGAAGAGAAGTCGCTTGGGATAATGAGATAAGCATAGTAATCGCCGTAATGGACGCCGCGCTCCGCCTCAGCCCGATCGACGAACACCCAGCCCAGCTTCGGATTCTCTTTGAGCCCACTGACCGTTTCCTGTCCGACGTTAAGCGTTTTGCCTTCGACCTGTGCGCCTGTGTCCTCGTTGACGATTGCGACAGGGATGCCGGTCGTATTGCTGTACGGGTCCCACACGGCCTTGATATTAATCCAGGCGTATGCGGATGGCAGCAGCATGAGTGCGATGACCAGCATAGTTAGTCTGCGTGACTTAAACATGCTCTTCACGTCGGTTATATAGATGGATCGGATAGTGCGCATGACGGTGTCCCCCAAGCTAATCTAGGATGAATGAATCTTACCTATTGTTTTCAGAATGGGGGTGACCTAACCGTACCTGACGGATAGAAAGACGATTCTTCCGACAAATAAAAACAGCAGCGCGCATCGCATCTGCTTGCGATCCAACACTGCTGTATCTTGTGAACCTATGCTTAAGGAACCATGCTTCTGATCACCGTCATGCTGCCATCCAGCGTGTAACCGCCAAGGCTTGCCGGCAGCAGGAGGCATTGGCCGAAGCGAAGCGCCTGCCGTTCAGACCCTCCGTCCCAGCTTATCGATCCTTCTCCATCGGCAACGACGAGAATGACGAAGCTCTCCGGCGTGGTCGCGAGCGGGAGCGGTCCGTTCACAATGCCTTTCTCAACGACAAAATACGGCGAGTTCGATATCGTCAGCCATTCGCCCGGCTGCACGCCGTCTGTCTTCATGCGCTGCGCGCCAGCGCCTTCATAGGCGATGACATGGAGCGAATCCTCGATGTGCAGCTCGCGGAGCTTGCCGTCCAGCCCCGGCCGATCGTAATCGTAGAGCCGATATGTCGTGTCGGAGTTCTGTTGAATCTCTGCAACGACTACGCCTGCGCACAATGCGTGAACGGTTCCTGCAGGAATATAGAATGCATCGCCAGCTTCCACAGGCACAACCTGCAGCGTATCCATGATGCGTCCCTCGGCAATTGCAGCCTCCATGGATGCACGGTCAACGCCGTCCTTCAGCCCATAAACAATCGTCGCGCCCGGCTTTGCATCGAGGATGTACCACATCTCCGTCTTGCCGAGCTCGCCTTCCGGCAGCCCTGGATAAGCATCCGTCGGATGCACCTGAACGGACAGATCATCATTGCAATCGAGCAGCTTGATCAGCAGCGGGAACCGGCCGTTACGCTCGGAGAAGCCTCTGGTGCCGAACCATTCCGGGCCATATTGTTCACGCACAGCATCCAGTCCGATTCCAGCCAGCGGACCATTCACGATCGAAGTCGTGCCGTTCGGATGGTCGCCGATCATCCAGCCTTCGCCGATCGACCCTTCCGGCAGTTGCAGTCCGAATTGCGAGAGTGCGCGCCCTCCCCAAATACGTTCTTTCAACTCCGGCTTGAATAGCAGCGGATATGGTTTCGTTATGTTGTTCGTCATCGTTTTCTCTCTCCTTGAATGAACGGAATAAGGATTGGATACGTTTATCCACTTCGGGTTAGAGACTAGATGTCGAGGGAGGATCAGTGTGGTGATGCTAAGATGCTGATCGTATTAACGTTGGCCTGGCTGGAACAGCTCCAGCAGCTCGCCGTCCGGGCCATAGAAGAAGAAATAACGGCTGCCATCCGGGAGTGTCGTAATTGCCGTATCGCGAAGCGGTACGTTGAGCTCCTTGATGCGGACGAACTCGGCCTCTACATCGTCGACGGTGAAGGCGAGATGATGCACTTTGCCTTCAGCCGGGAACGATGAAGCGTTCTCGATCAGCTCAACCTCGGTTTCTTCATGGCCTGCGAAGGCAAGAAAGCCAAGCTTCACGGCACCGAGATCGATCGTATTGCGATGCTCCATGCCGAGCACCTTCGTGTAGAATGCAATGGATTGCTCGAGATTAATTACCCTAACGCCTACGTGCTCGATTTTGCGAATAGCCATTGATAAGACCTCCTATATAGGGATGTTTTGAAAAAATACTTCAACTATTGCTTCTTGCTTCGTTCGATCGCAACGAGGAACGGTGCCGCAGGCTTCTGCGCCATCCGGTACAGCACAGCTTGTCCTTCTGCAGAAGACAGCGCCTGCGCCCATTGCAAGACGGCTTCGGCTTCATCGCCTCCGCCGGGATGGCCGGGATAGAGCACGCAGGTAACGATGCCGCCCGGCTTCAGGAGCGAGACCGCGGCTTCGATAGCAGCTATCGAGCTGTCGGTCTTCGTAATAACAGACGTATCCGCTCCTGGCAGGTAGCCGAGATTGAACATGGCGACCGCTACTCTACCGACATGATCCTGCTCCACATGCCGATCCATTACTTCATGGCTGTCGAACACGAGACGAAGATCTGGCAGCAGCAGCTGCTCCTCCATCGGCTCAAGCCGCTTGCGCGTCGCCGTAATAGCCGCCTCTTGAATATCGAATGCATAGACGACGCCGCGAGGCCCGACAAGCTCGGCGAGGAAGCGGGTGTCGACGCCGTTGCCTGCCGTTGCGTCAATAACAATGTCGCCTGGCTGAACCCGTTCGCGAATCATCTGATGTGCCATGCTTAGCACGGATAAGAAGCCCATGCGATTACTCCTTCCACAGCTTGCCCTGCCATGTGCCGCGCCTGGTAAGCTCTTTATCGATTGAATTAAGTACGTCCCACTTGTTCATGCTCCACATTGGACCGATGATCAGATCACGCGGTGCGTCGCCGGTTAACCGGTGGACAATCATATCCGGCGGCATCTGCTCCAGCGAATCGACGATCAACTGGATGTACTCGTCTTTCTCTAGAAACTGCAGAAGTCCAGCCTCATACTGCTTCACCATCGGCGTCTTGCGCATGAGATGGAGCAGATGGATCTTGATACCCTGAACATCCATGCGGGACACAGCGCGCAGCGTATCCATCATCATCTCATGCGTCTCTTGCGGCAGACCATAGATGATATGGGTGCATACGCGAATGCCGCGTGCGCGGAGACGGCGCACCGCATCCTCATAGCAGGCGGTGTCATGCGCCCGGTTGATGAGCGCCGACGTTGATTCGTGAATCGTCTGCAGCCCCATCTCAAGCCAGAGATACGTTCGTTCATTCAGCTCCGCTAGATAATCGATTACATCATCCGGCAAGCAGTCGGGACGCGTCGCGATCGACAGTCCGACGACACCTGGTTGCTGCAGAATGACCTCGTAATATTCGCGAAGCTCTTCTACTGGCGCATAGGTGTTCGTGTACGCTTGGAAGTAGCCGATATACTTGGCGTTCGGCCATTTCAGATGCTGGCGGTCACGAATCTTATTGAACTGCGTCACGAGGTCATCGCGCCGGCTTCCTGCGAAGTCGCCGGATCCGCGCGCGCTGCAGAAGGTGCAGCCTCCCTTGGCGATCGAACCGTCACGATTCGGGCAAGTGAAGCCTGCGTCCAGCGTTACTTTGAACACTTTCTCGCCGAATTGTTCTTTCATCTCATAATTCCATGTATGAAACCGTTTGTCTCCCCACAGCTTCGGTTGGTTCGTCGCGACGGTATCGCTTGCAGCTGTCATAATAGCTCCTTCGCTTGAAACACGTATATTCTAATGCATGCTATCGTTCATTGTATCGAAATTCGGGGCGGATTGCCAAGTTCTAGGGGCAAATGAGACGAAAAAAGAGCTGGAAAATAAATGGCCCAAATAATCCGTTTTCACTTGCTGTACCTTACATGATGTGTTATATTAAAAGTGCGACAAATCAACGAAATGATCGTAGAAACCTTACATCGCAACACATGATATAGAATGTCGATTTTCTGGGAATTATAATGAAAAAATCGATGAGGTGATGCGTAATGAATACAACGCTGAAGATTCCGCACGGCGAAGACAAAGTAGTAGTTGAACTGACGGTGAAAGAACTGATGGTGCTGGCCGGCGCTCGTTTTCCGAATAACCATTTAATCGAAGTTGGTGCGCGCAAGAAGCTGAATGAAGTGCTCGAGCAGACCTATGAGATCGAAGGCAGAGGCCAATCCACATACGAATTCTAATATAACCAGCGGCGTTCACGCGAACACGCTTACCGCTTTGAAGACAGTCCGGATCATCCTGGGCTGTCTTTTTCATTTTGCCAGTCATGATGCTCTTTACTTTCTTGCTCATCTTCGGCACAATTAGGGCTAGTTTAATGTGGAGGACGAGTGAACATGCGCTTACGTGGAAGAAAAGGAATATTGGAAAGCATAGAAAGTCAGCCGGATCTAGTCGTCTTGGACGGCACGGCTTATAAGGGACGCTGGAACGAATTTTTCGGCAACGACAATCCGATCTATGTCGAGCTTGGCATGGGCAAGGGACAGTTCATCAGCACGCAAAGCTTCCGCAATCCGGACATTAATTTTATCGGCGTCGATATGTACGATGAGCTTGTGCGCCGCGCCAGTGAGAAAGCGCGCCGAATCTGGTCGGAGCGCGGCGTGGACAGCCCGCCGAACCTGGCGCTGCTGCGTGCGAATATCGAATTCATTGAAGATATATTCGATCAAGACGAGCTGGAACGCGTTTACTTGAATTTCAGCGATCCATGGCCGAAGGCGAAGCATGCGCGTCGTCGTCTGACGCACCCGCGGTTTGTCGCCAAGTATATCAACGCGCTGAATGCGCGGGGCGAGATTCATTTCAAGACCGATTCGGTGTCGTTGTTCGAATTCTCCCTCAACAGCTTCGCGGATATGGAACTGCTGACGCGCAACATCGCGCTGAACTTGCATAAGGACGGGCTGCGCGACGACCTCGTGCCGACGGAGTACGAGATGAAGTTCTTTAATCGCGGACAAAACATCCACCGCATCGAGGTGCTGATCGGCGACGAAGCGATCGCTGCTTATCGCAGTGCGAAGCGTGATGCGGCAGCAGCGGAAGCGTCAAGAGCTGCTGAAGCTGAGGAAGAGGATGACGAGCAGGACGCTGTATCGTCGGAATCGGCTGACGAGTAATTCGCGTTCAGAGCAGAATCGGCCACAGCTCCAGCATGCCGACTGCGGTAGCTGAACCGAGCATGGCGCCTGCGAACACGTCGGACGGATAATGCAATCCGAGGTACATGCGTGACCAGGCAACGGACAAGCCGACGACGATGGCAGCGGGCAGCAGCAATACGGCTGTCGCGCCAGCGGCTGCAATCAGAGGGACTAGCCAAGCGAAAATCGCGGTCGTATGACCCGATGGGAAAGACGAATCCTGCAATGGGGAGCGGCACGCCGTAATATTCGGAAGCTTCTGATAGGGACGAAGCCTGCGAAAATGCCGCTTCATCACGGCGACAGGCAGATGGCTGACTGCAACGGCGGCAATGCACTGCCAGCCTGCCATGCTCCACGCGGCCGATCCGGCGATGGCTGCGCATAAGGCGGTGCAGAGCGTGAATGTTGCGCCGCCCATATGGGTAATCGTTTCAAGCCAGCGGCTAAGACCTGCCTGCAGCAGCCGGTGCGCGGGTCTGCGGTTCGCGATCATGAGCATTTGATGATCGCGAGAGCGGAGCCAACCCATCATACGTTCCATCCCGATCCCTCCATTAACCCTCGGATTAAGCCGCTTCGCGATGCGCGAAGCGGTTTTTTGCGTGTAAATCATCCCCAAGGACTGGACTCGTCGGTTTCACCTTGGCAGCACGACTCCCGCACAATGTAGCATCTGATTGTTTCGGCTGTGTCATCGCGATGCAAATCTGATATTAATGAACCCTTAATGCGCCATTGACGCTAAGGAAACAGTATTCCGCTACATTGTAGGCATGCCGTCATTTCGTCTCTCGTACAATTAGTGCTGAGAGCGGAACTAACGGTCAGATCGGATAGAAGCGGAGGGAGCGAGGATGCGGTTAGCGATATTTACGGATACGTATGAGCCGGAAGTGAACGGAGTTGCGCGTACATTGGGTCGTTGGACCGATTTTTTGCGCAGACAGGGAATTGAGGTGATGGTTTTCGCGCCCGACCCCGCCATGGATAACACATCGTTACACAATTCTATTCAAGTGCAGCGCTTTACCTCGTTTCCATTCTTCTTATACCCCGAATGCAGGCTTGCCGTGCCTAACCCCGTTCCCGTGCGCCGTGCGCTCCAACTGTTTCAGCCAACGCTCATTCATGTTGCCACGCCATTCAATATGGGGCTGTTCGGGATTCATTATGCTAAGAAATACCGGATACCGCTCGTAGCCTCCTACCATACTCATTTCGATCGCTATTTGCCGTATTACAATTTGCAGTGGATGGCAAAGCTGTTATGGAGATATCTGGAGTGGTTCCACCACGAATGCAGAATGATCTTTGTTCCTTCTCCTTCCACGAAGGCGCAGCTTGTTGGCCGCGGGTGGCGCGGAGATCGCCTTGACGTCTGGCCGAGAGGCATTAAGACCGATCAGTTCTACCCCGGCGTCAATCGGGCTGAACTTTCGGCTTCCTATGGCATTACGTCGGAGCAATTCGTGGTGTTGTATGTCGGCCGGCTGTCGCCGGAAAAGGATGTCGGAATTGCAATCGATGCCTTTGACAAGTTCCGTCAGTCGCATCCTGAAGCCGTTATGCTGATTGCCGGCGACGGCCCTTCGGCAGGCGAACTTGAAGCGCGATGTACGCGTGAGCAGCTTCCGGTTCGCTTCCTAGGGTTTCAGTCGCTGCCAGCGCTTCGCGAGCTGTACGCAGCTGCTGATGTCTTCTTGTTCCCGTCCGCGACAGAGACGTTCGGCAATGTCGTGCTTGAAGCGATGGCTTGCGAAACGGCTGTTATCGGAGCTAGAGCTGGCGGCGTTGCGGATACCTTAACGCACGGCGTTAACGGTCTGCTGTGCGACCCGGGCAGCGCTGATGCGTTCGCGGATGCGCTGGAGCGGCTGCATCAGGATCCGGAGGAGAGGAGCCATCTGGCCGCGAGAGGGCTCGCTTACAGCCGAAATCAGTCATGGGACGCGATATTCGGACGGCTGCTGTCGCAATTTCTGGAGGCTGAGTCCGGGAACATAGGGACGATAGTGCAACGTTTTATTACGTGAACCGTACAATTTTTGGTATGACGGCGGTTTCGTACTCATTTTTGACGGACGTAAGCATTAAAAACGATGCAAATGGATGAAAATAAGGGGGATGCAGACGGAAAATGAGGCAATGTCGATAAATGCTCGCCATGGAAGCGTTTTACTAGGCGCTTATGACGATATGGGCGCTCAAACCGTTTTTGACAAAGCAGACCGTACGGTGCAAAATGCACTAAGTGCCGCAAAAAGAGAGAAGCCGGCTTTAGATATGGGATGGTTTGCCAATCGTGCTGGTGGTTAAAGAAAGTTAAACAATAGAGAGAACAAAGAAAAAAAGGGTTAATTAAAAAATTGGGGTCTCAAGGGGGCAATACCAAGAATGTTGAATGTTTTGATGATGGCGTTCCAGATCCTGCTGGTGTTCATCGGTGTCTATCAGTTTGTGCTTGCGCTGTTCGGGATTTATCGGTCCAAGAAACAACGTCGTCATGAACCGAAGAAGTCTTTCGCTGTACTCGTCGCCGCGCACAACGAAGAGCAGGTTGTAGGCGCACTGGTTGAAAATTTGCTTAAGCTGGATTATCCAAGAGAGCTGTACGATATTTTCGTTATTTGCGATAACTGCACCGACGGCACGGCTGATGTCGTTCGCGGTTACGAAGGTGTTCATGCATGCGTCCGCAACAACTCGACGCTGCGCGGTAAAGGCTATGCGATTGAATGGATGCTCAAGGAATTGTGGAGCAAGCCGAAGCAGTACGATGCTGTCGTTATGTTCGATGCGGATAACCTGTGCAACAGCGACTTCCTGCATCTGATGAACGATGACCTGTGCGAAGGCCATCAAGTTATTCAAGGCTACCTCGATACGAAGAACCCGAACGACTCGTGGGTTACGGCTGCTTACGGTATTACGTACTGGTATTGCAACCGTCTGTGGCAGCTGTCGCGCCGCAATCTGCGGATGGCGAACTTCCTCGGCGGTACGGGCATGTGCTTCGATTCGAAGCTGCTGAAGGATATGGGATGGGGCGCGACAAGCCTCGTCGAAGACTTGGAGTTTACGATGCGCTGCATCAAGCGAGGCGTGCATCCGGTATTGAACTATGAGGCGAAAGTATATGACGAGAAGCCGGTATCGTTCCGAGCGTCCGCTCGTCAGCGTCTGCGTTGGATGCAAGGTCACTTCAACGTGGCGCGCAACTACTTCTTCCCGCTGCTGTGGGCAAGCATCAAACAGCGCAGCTTCGTGAAGTTTGACGCCGCGTTGTACTCGATCTCGGTCTATAACACGCTGCTTGGATTCATCCTGACGGCGCTGCTGTGGGGAGATAATATCATCCCTGCAGACAACATCTTCGGCTCGATCTATGAGTATCTGCCTTGGTGGATGCCGGTTGTTGCGATTACAGCATCTGTGATCATGTTCCCGTTGTCGCTCATTCTCGAGAATGTCCGCAACTGGAGAATGTATGCGCATCTGCTGACGCTGCCGTTCTTCCTGTTGTCGTGGTGGCCGATCACGTTCTACGCATTCTTCACGCAGAACAACAAGCAGTGGAGCCATACGCAGCATACGCGCGTTATTCGATTGGAAGAAGTGCAGAGCAAGCAGGGATAAGAAGGCTCTGACGGTTGAAAGCTTTTTGTTTGTGCTCGCTCAGACCGTTGTTGACTTCAGTTGTCCCGTTGTGATATAGTAAGTCGGTAACATTTAAAACTTATCGCAATAAGAAGAGGCACCCGCTTCTCACCTAACGGCTAGACGCCGGCTGGTTATATGCGACCGATCGATAACATTGCAGCCGTCATTGAAGACGAAGATGCATTTACGAATGGTTATGGCATGCGGGTCCTGACGGGCCCGCATTTTTATTGCGTGGAAACTAATATTTGGAGGTGGCACGTTATTAGCAGAGAACATCAGATCAATGACGAAATCCGAGCTCGCGAGGTTCGCGTAGTCGGAGCAGAGGGAGAGCAGCTCGGCGTTATGTCGATTCGCGAAGCTCTTCAACTGGCAGTCGATGCAAGCATGGATCTTGTCAATGTCGCACCGCAGGCGAAACCGCCAGTTTGTCGGATCATGGATTACGGCAAGTTCCGGTATGAGCAGCAGAAGAAAGAGAAGGAAGCCCGCAAAAACCAGAAGATCGTTGATCTGAAGGAAGTATGGTTCCGCTCGAACATTGAAGAGAACGACTACCAGACGAAACTGCGCAATGTCGTGAAGTTTCTGAAGGAAGGCGACAAGGTCAAATGCTCCGTTCGTTTCCGCGGTCGCGAAATCGCGCATGCAGCGATCGGACAGCGCATCCTTGACCGCCTTGCGAAAGAAGTTGCAGTCGCCGAATTATGCAGCGTTGAACGCGTCCCTAAACTGGAAGGCCGCAGTATGATCATGATTTTGGCGCCAAAAACTACAAGCTAACATAAATTCAAGGAGGAACACTCGAATGCCTAAGATGAAAACGCACAGCAGTCTGAAAGACCGCTTCAAAATTACTGGTACGGGCAAAGTAAAACGCTATAAAGCGTACAGAAACCACCTGCTTTCGCACAAATCCGGTCGTCAAAAACGCGTTCTCGCTGGCCAACCACTCATGGCAGCTGGCGACGTTCGTCGTATTCAACAAGGTTTGGCTAACCTGAAATAGTCTATTATCGCGAATGCTCGCGATGCACTTTATAAACTAAAACAACCTACAGGAGGTCTTCACTCATGGCAAGAGTTAAAGGCGGCTTCGTCCGCGCTCGTCGTCGTAAACGGATTTTGAAGCTGGCGAAAGGTTACTTCGGTTCGAAACATCGCCTGTTTAAAACAGCTAAAGAGCAAGTAATGAAATCGTTGCTGTATGCATACCGCGACCGTCGCCAAGTTAAACGCGACTTCCGCAAACTGTGGATCGTTCGTATCAACGCAGCAGCACGTCAAAACGGTCTGTCGTACAACAAATTCATGTCCGGCCTGAAGCTGGCTGGCATCGAAGTGAACCGCAAGATCCTCGCTGACCTCGCAGTCAACGACATCAACGCGTTCAACTCGCTCGCAGGCGTAGCTAAACAAAAAATCAACGCGTAGTCATACGCGGTGTACGAGCCTTGCTCCCATTGGGAGCGAGGCTCTTTTTGATTTCTAAGGACATCTAAGGGCCATGCCCTTAGATGGAACCCTTCTCCCTGAAGGGAATATGATCAACCCACCCAAACCCTCAGATGCCCCCTCAACCCTCAAGGGTATATTGTCAACCCACCCAAACCCTCCCTTTCAAGGGAGGGCCCCCGGGGGCCAGCCCCCGGGACCCCCAACACTGGTCTAGTTACAGTGGAGCGTGTGCTCGCTTACGTCCTATGGGACACGCTCTACGTGGAAAGTATCTAAGTACGGATTATACGTCTGCCTGCTTGTTCGAACGTGTGCATCATGCCGTGCAGGTACTCGTTTACGTCCCTGTGGGACACGCTTTTCTTGGGTGCGGGTGCCGAACTACTTGATTGCCTGACTAGGAAGGGAATTACTGTTGTGCATGAACGTAAATACGCCCCAGCCATCTTTTCGAGGGCTGGGGCGAGATACTGGAGCTTCGCTTCGCTTAAATAGCAGCGAGGGAGTCGAGAACGGCGAGCAGCGCTTGGCGTTCTTTATTTTGCAGATCGAGTAGAAGCTGTTCGCATTTGTGGAGGAGCATTGTGTCTTGGGTGAGGTAGTATTTGAGGGCTAGGCTTCGAGCAAGCAGGCTGGTTGTGAGCACTTCGTCGTAGCCGGAGGCTAGATGATCGGGAATAAGGCGTTTATTGTGAGCCATGAAGTGAAGTCTATGCCGCATGAGGAGCTTGTGGTCGTGAAATACGTGAATCAAGCGGAAATCGGCCGAGGTGCTGCCTTCAGCCACGCGTCGCATATGATCGGACAGATGGGGATATATTTGAAAACCGTAAGCAGATACAGGAGAAGTGAGCCAGTTGTCGGTTTTGAGGTAGGAGCATTTGCTCTCTAGATAGTCTGCAATGGAGCTTGCGACAAGCTTGGAATCGAATGGATACATACAATTTGGATTGATGCGAAGCAGTTGAATGCCTCCGAGCATATCATTGTCCTCGGACATATCGTTGTATGAACGTTCCATGGAATTAGAATCGACGTTGAATGTTTCGTATTTGAGATAGCCTTGGGAACTGGTATGAAAATCTCGGATTGCAAAGGTGTGCGAATTGCTGTCGAAACCGAAGATAAGCGGATCGTGTGCATAATGGCGATCTTGGTAGGCGAGGTAGCTAGGAAGATGATAGGTGTTTAGGAATAAATAGATGTAGTAACCTTCCATGAGGCGCTCCTGCAGCCAAGGTACGATATTGCCTGTGATGCTATTCCTTGGAATGTGCCGGACTTCCAGCCAAGGGCAGACGGTCTCCGGCGCATTAGGAAAGGTATAGTTGATGAGGCGATCCCCCGTGAATCCTTGAAGAAGCTCAAGCTGTATATAGTGAGAGTAGATCCATTCCACGCTGGCGGGATGCTGGAGAATGATGGACATGTGATGGGCTTGGTTTGCCCACGAGACAATAGGCGGCTGGTGAATAGGAAGCATCAAGCCGCGAGACGTTGAGATTATAATAGTTCCTCCTTTGTTGATGGGGTGGCGTAATCCTTGTTTGAATACTGCGTCCATTCCAGCTCTTATTCTAAAATTATTTCCATATGTTTACATGCATCCGACGTAGGAGGGGCTTAAGGGGGAGTAGAGGCAGCAGCTAACCCGAAGTGGATTAAGGTCTGTGAGGAATGTTATTGCATATATCGTTGCGCCAAATTATCAAGCACTCCACATCAGCGGGTTGAAACCCGAAGAAGTTCTCCACATAGGCGATTCCCTCACCAATGACATCATAGGAGCCCACAACGCCGGCATCCGCGCAGCATGGATTAACCGCCGCAACAAACCTGCCACACAACATTGCACCCCAGACTACATCGTAGTTTGCTTGATTGAATTGATTCCTTTGTTGACGAAGGCAGAGCAAGGATTGAAATAAACATTCCACTCGAGGAATACGAGAGGGGAACACGAGCGAGCACATCTAACGTAAAGCGTGTCCCGTATGGACGAAAGCGAGTATACGCTCGAACTAGGAAAGCACGCCTAACACGTACGCACCGCAAAATCCCGTAACCAAATCATTCCGCATGATAGCGTGTCCCGAAAGGGACGTAAGCGGGCATAAGCTCGACTGTGCCTAGACCAGTCCTGATGGGGGTCCTGGGGGCAAGCCCCGGGGGCCCTCCATTACGAGGGGAGGGATTGGGT